>CAZFZC010000106.1:3578-4773 GCA_964523155.1 uncultured Methanosarcinales archaeon | reverse complement strand
ATGGCAGGACGCCGGCAGTCAACGCCTCAGTACTGCCAAATGCAAGCAACGTCAGTGCAGTGCCCGGGGCAAATGCAACTGTCCTTAACTTCTCAGCGTCTGTCCAGGGCCCTGCTGTTGTTGGCAGGCCGGTCAGGTGGACGGCTGTTGTTGCTGTAGAGGAGAACGCCACAATAATCCTGCCTGATGGTGCAGTAAACATCACAGTCAGGGAGGCTGCAGCAGGATATGCCAATGAAGAAATGTCTGTTGTGCAGGCAGCATCGCGCAGGCTGAGGCACGAGACCCTGGGCATTAAGGGAAAGGCAGTCCGGCTCAAAGACAGGGCAGAGAGAGTGCAGATAGAGTATTTCACAGAGGCGCCTGTTGCAGTCGAGCAAACGCTCACAAATGCCAGGAAACGGGTTGTTATCCAAAGCGAGACGCACTACAAAAACATCCTTGCAGGCGCAGAAGTGTTAGAGTCTTCGCGCGAAGGGATTGCCCTTTACAAAATCGTGAACGGTACAAGGCAGAATGCTCCTATCCATGAGTACCTGGACACCAACAAAAACAGAAGGATTGACAAAATAACCTGGATAGTGCCGCACCTCTCGAACGAAACATACGAAATCGAGATAACCATATTGAATGTGCAGAGTTACCCTATGGTCGGCGGCAACTGGACTGTGCGCTTCGAGACTGTCGGCAGGGCGAACCTGACAATATCTGCCTCAAACGGCACGACGTACGGCACAGGCCTGCCTGATGACCTCGAGTGGCTTGAGCTAAGGTGCAACTCAACACAAATGAACGCAAGCTTCAACGGCACGCATGTGTTCTATCCGGACTGGGAGTGCAACGGGACCGGCGAGCATGTTGTCAGGGTGCACACGCCGGGCGTGCACACGCAGAGTTTCGAGTTCGGGCCTATGAGGGCATATGCGCACAACAATGCAACAGAGCACGGGCCGAACTCCACTCTTATCATCTGGGACGAGAATGATGCATGGGCTGGCAGCCTGAACAAAACCATAGGGGAACTGGTTGCTTTCTTTTCAAACTACACGCTGGCAAACGGGAGCGTTATCAACTCAAGCTTTGGAAACTGCACAATCTCTTTCAACGACTCTTCTTCCATATTGTTCTACAATTCAGCTTCCGGGCTCTGGAACTACAACAGGAGCTTTCCCGGCTACGGAACCTGGGAGTACAA
>CAZFZC010000106.1:0-3568 GCA_964523155.1 uncultured Methanosarcinales archaeon | reverse complement strand
CAAACACGAACATTTCCGCTTCAGACACAATCGCCCTTGCAAACCTGAGCATTTCAGCCGCGCCGAGCCAGACACCCTACCACCGCGCACAGCTATACATTACCGCAACAACAAACGGGCCTGCTGATTCTGTAAACTTCACTGTGAATGACCCGGACGGCCTTCCCGTAATCAGCAACCAGAACGGGACGTATGCTGGAAACAACACCTGGCACTCTGCCAGCTTCAACCTCAGCAAGCCCGGTATGCACAACTACACCGCAGCAGCCTACAATGCCCAGACGGCTTTTGCCAACGGGACTATGGACTTTTTGCTGCTGCAGGCCTGGAAAGGAGAAAAAAGCAACGCAACGGCAATAATTTTCACAGGCCAGGTTAACTATTCGAACGGGACAGCAATGAAGAATGCAACAGTCTACCTTCACATAGGCTGGGGTGGGCTATACCGCAAGCCCATCACACTGCAGGAGAACAACAACTCGGATTTGACAGACTTCCAGGTTAACCTGACAATAGACACTGCGGGTCCAATAAGCAAGGGCAAGATGCTGCCCGGCTGCAAAGATATGGATTTCAGGAGCAGTGATGGGAAAGAACTGAGCTTTTTCGTGGAATCCGGCTGCAACACAACCCAGACGGTTGTGTGGGTCAAGGCTAACCTGACAGCAGCAAGCCAAAACACAATCTACATGCATTATGGCAATGTCAGCGCAGAAAACAAAAGCAATGCCTCGAATGTTTTTATCTCCTACAACAGGTATCCTGACTATTCGGGCTGGTCTGACCAGAGAACCTACATCTGTGACGGCGTGCCGATGATGGGTGGCTACGGAAACTTTGGCTCGGGCGTTTCCAGCCAGAAGACACTGTCAGGGCTTGGGGCAGGCAAATACGGGGTGGATTTCAGTTACTACCATGTTGACAGCTGGGACTCTGAAACAGGCAGGCTATACTGGGCAGGGGGGCTTGTATGGTCCAGGTCGCATTCGCATGGGGGTTCACACATTTGCGGAAACTCCAATTTTGGAGACTTGCCTGGGATGAGCTATGCCAGAGTTAGCTCTATTGCAACACACTCCGGAGGTGATGCGGCCCTGCGTTTCGACTCCACACTCAATTCGGATGCAAATGACGAAAGCTGGGGGATAGACAACATTGTCGTAAGGAAATATGTCCAGAACGCCCCAACACAAAGCACAGGAAATGAAGAAGGCGCACTGGCTGTCACCACAAACGCAACAGGTGGGTTTTACTACGTGCACGGGTGGCCTGCAACCAAAGGCGAATATGCAACTTCAGCCTATTCGTATTCCGGGGCTCTTTACGGCTTAACAAACATAACAATCAGCCCGACTGTGACACGCGCCTGGGTATATTCATTCTCAAACACGACACAGAGCAACCTGTCCGGCTATTGCACTGCAGACGACATTGACTTTGACAACCTTACTTACTACTGGAAGCTATATGTCAACAGCAGTCTCAACCAGAGCTCAATCGTTTCGGACATCGCAGGTGGGACAGAGGTAAACGTGGTAAACATTCCCAAAGAGGCGCTTTTCGTTGGCGACAGCTGGACCCTGGCATGCATGGCAGGCGACAGCAGCCAAAACTCAACGTGGAAAAACCACACACTGGCTATTGAGGACAAGAGCCTTCGCGCAGTGCTTAACATCCCTGTGGCAGACAACAACACAATCAGCCTTCAGGAAAACATAACGTTCAGCTGCGGCGCGATTGCAGGCTACTACAACCTTAGCAACATCACGCTCTACACGAACCTGAACAGCACCTGGCATGCCTTTGCAACAAAGCAGCTTGGCGGAGACTACTACAACGATACAGAGTTTACAGCCGACCCCCGGCAGATGGCAGGCAACACAACATATTACGACTGGCAGTTTGCGTGGGCATGCGCTGTGAAGGACAAAAACGACAGCCTGGCAGTGTCCGCAAACAGGACATTTTCCCAGTATGACCTGGGCAGCTACGCAAACATTACCTTTGACAACGTGTCGCTTCGGCTTCTGGGTTCCGGGGGGACATACACCTCCCCTGTGTTTGACGCAGGATACTATGCGGTGTTCGCAAACATGTCCTGGCAGGAGCCATGGCCATACCACGGCGATTTGCCTGACAACCAGGGTTCTGACATCGTGAACATGAGCTCAAACATCCTGCTGTACCACCTGAACAGCGCAGGACTTTTCCCGGACAGCTCAGGAAACAGCTACAACGGCAGCTGCAGCAACTGCCCTGCGTATGCTGACGGAAAAATCCTTGGCGCCCAGCGCTTCGACGGAGCAGACGATTACATCTCCACACCCCTTGAGTTTGCTCCGGGTTCCGATAACTTCACCTGGGCTTTGTGGGCCAAGACAAGGGAAAGTGACACAGACAATTTCCTTGCCGGCCAGTGGTCTGGGTGGTCTGGAGACGATGCTGTTGCAATTGCTGTTGGCGACACCGGCTTTAGCTGCACAGGGGAAAGCGGGGAAGCAGGCTGGATTGTCAAGGACACAAACACGCCATTTTGCGCCTACTCTGACACGCTTATAAACGACGGCTCCTGGCACCATGTGGCAGGCGTTCGGGACGGCGACACCATCCGGCTGTATGTGGACGGCTGGCTTGAGTCAAGCGCCAGCGGGCTTTCTAGCAGGTCGATTCTGCCCGGAGTAAATGTTGCCGTGGGTGGTGCAGAGGGGTTCTGGAATGCGAACGCAACAATTGACGAAGTCGCCATTTTTGACAGGGCGCTTTCTGCAGACGAGATAAACAGCCTCTACAAGCGCGGGGTGCCTGATATTGCCCTCTGGGCGCGCTCATGCATTAGCCCAGACTGTTCAGGAGGCAGCTGGAAAGAGATAGGCGGCAACGCTGCAGGCCAGGATTTTGGAACCCTGCTTTCTGCATACAGGTACTTCCAGTACAGGTTCGCCTTTAACACCTCAAACACAAGCATTGTGCCGGAAATCCTGCCAAACATCACCCTGAGGTTTTCGCAGGCGTATCCGCCAAACATCACGAGGATTTATCCCAACAGCACAGGCGGCGAAAGCTATGACCCTGCTTCCCAGATAGCCCTCAACCTTCCGGAGTATGCGAACGCAACATTTAATATCACAGTTAGCAGCGAATCCGGCAGCTATGACATAAGGTGGTATGTGGACGGAAGCGAACAGGCAGCCTACAGGAATTCGACAGTGTTTGAGATGATCTGGGGAACCGACCTTCCAGGCATATTTGACGTTCTGGTCAATGTGTCAAACACAGTCGGCTATGACACCCGGGCCTGGAACCTGACAAGCAACCAGACATGCCTCGATACATTGTATGTCCAGCCAGGCATAACCGTTGTCAAGAACAACCTGCAGGGCATCAACTGCTACGACTATGTCTATGTGCAAAACAGAGGGACGCTGTATCTTGACGTGCCCTTCACTGTCAACAAGGAGATGGTAGTCTACGGCGGTGGCACGCTTACGCACAGCTCAAACAGCGCAACCCAGGAGAATGTGATTAACCTGACAGTACACGGAAACCTGACGATTGAGTCAGGGGCGAT
>CAZFZC010000105.1:0-4774 GCA_964523155.1 uncultured Methanosarcinales archaeon | reverse complement strand
CGGCAAAAACAGGCTGGGTGTGCTGGAAGCAGAGGGGCTTGCATCCAGGATAATTGCCAGGGAAACAGGCGTGAAGGGCTTCTCACTCAAATTTGCGTATGTGCCTCCAGAAGGAGTGCTTGATGTTGACACCTGGAAGGACCTCTACAGAAACAGCCACTATCTGCAAAGCCTGGAAAGGACATCAAGCAATAAACAGAATTAGTATACATATATGTATAATGATATAATAAAATAGCAATCTTTATATATAAGTTAATTCTAGTATGTTAAAATGGTTATCCTGTTTGACCAGTTCAACCTTCCCCAAAACATATACGAGGTGGTGTTTGCAACAAGCCAGCAGGTTATTGTAGCCAGGCTTCTTGTTGACCACATGAAGGAGAATGAGGGCACCATGGGAAAGACAGAAATGAGCATGTTTGCAACCAGACTGCACGACGGGGAAATGGTATCTGAAATCGACAGCCCCCAGTATGCAGGAAAAAAGGTCAAGCTATCATACAACAAGCGTCAGTTTTATGACAGGATTCTGACGCCCATGAAGGGAATGGGCATGATACACTATGACCTGTACAAAAAGCAGTACCGCCTGAGTGACCAGTTTAACAAGGCGCTTATCAAGGTTGGGCTGATGTGGCTTTCAGAGCTTCGGCAGCCCCCTAGCATGTTCAGGAGGAAATGAAGCTCCCCGCCTACTTCTTACCGACCCGCCAATGGGGAGCTTCTTTTTCCTTTGGTGGTTGTGGAGGGTGATATGTTTTGACTTGTCAGTGACTAAAAGGGCAATATTTTTAAATGAGCCTCTTGTCCCATAACAAAAGGGTGCTGTCTATGGATTTGGCCAGGCTAAAAGAGGAGCAGTTGCGGCTGTCAAGGAAAGTGCTCCTGGCAGACGATAAAAAGAAATACAGGACAGTTGCAGGCGTTGACCTTGCCTGTACAGGCAACACGCTCATATGCGCAATTGTTGTAATGGACATTGACTCTCTGAGGGTGCGTGAGGTAAAGCATGCGAGCGGGCGCGCCCCTGCCCCTTATGTTCCCGGTTTTCTGGGCTACAGGGAAGCGGGCCTGGCAGTGGAAACTTATCACATGCTTGAGCTTGACCCTGACGTGCTCATGGTGGACGGCAATGGGATCCTTCACCCGAGGAGAATTGGCCTTGCAAGCCATTTTGGCCTGCTGATTGACAAGCCAACAATAGGCGTTGCCAAAAGCCTCTTGCTTGGAACTGTGAAAGGCGGCATGGTAACTGTGGGCAGCGAGGTTCGCGCCAGGATATTTCAGACAAAGGGCCATGCAAAGCCGGTATATGTCAGCCCCGGCCACAGAATAACAATGGATTCTGCGTGCAGAATAGTGGAAAAAACACTGCGGGAGAACAAGCTTCCGGTGCCATTGCACGAGGCCCATAAGGCAGCAGCCAAGGTTAGGCGAAGGCTGAGGGGGCAGGCGCAAGCCAACTAATCCAGCAGCCTGCAAAACCCGGCAGCCATGTGCCGCAAAGTCCGGGTTTTTTCAGCAATGCGCTATGGTGAGCCTGCTGCCCCAAACCATGCTTTTCTTTGTATTCCGGGCAAAGGGCACTATCACAATACCTATATAAATAACCTGATATCCACTTCCTGCATGCGGACAGACAAGGAGCTAAAGAGGGAAATCAAGGAGAAGGCGAGCAGGGACCCTGACAGGTTTTATGCCACAAAAACACTGAGAAAATACGGGTTTCTACGCAAGCAGTGCGCCAGGTGCCAAACATTCTTCTGGACAACGCATGCAAAGCAGGAGTTCTGCGGGGACCCGATGTGCAGCGGCGGGTTTCGTTTTTTCAATGACAACCCGAGCAAAAAGAAGCTGAGCTACATTGAGGTATGGACTGAGTTTGCTAGCCTAATGAAAAGCCTGGGCTACACACCCATAAAGCGATACCCTGTTGTCTCGCGCTGGAATCCCACCATGGATTTTACCATAGCCTCAATTGCGGCGTTTCAGCCCTATGTCATAAGCGGCGAGGTCATGCCGCCTGCAAACCCCCTGGTCATCCCGCAGTTCTGCGTCAGGTTCGGCGACATTGAGAACATAGGGATTACAGCAGGCCACAACACCGGGTTTGTGATGATAGGCCAGCACATGTTCGTGCCCAAAGACAAGTGGGACCAGGACAGGGTTTTTGAGGACATCAAGAAATGGCTTAACGAGGGGCTGGGACTGCCGGACGAGGAGCTTACCTTTCACGAGGATGCCTGGGCCGGGGGCGGCAATGCAGGGCCATGCATGGAATACTTCAGCCGTGGGCTTGAGCTGGGCAACCAGGTCTATATGCTCTATGAGCAGACGCCAGAAGATAAGCTTGCAGACCTCAAACTCAAGGTTCTGGACATGGGGATGGGAATGGAGAGAAACGCCTGGTTTACCCAGGCCACACCGACACAGCACGAGGCAATTTACCCGACAGTTGTGCGCAGGCTACTGGAAAAGACAGGGCAGTCTATTGACAGGGAGTTCATGAAGCGCTATGTTCCTTTATCAGGCAAGCTCAACATCGACGAGGTAGATGATATAGAGAGGGCATGGGCTGAGGTTGCAGAGAACCTTGGCATGCAAAAGGAAGCGCTAAAGGAAAAGGTCCTGCCGCTTTCAGGCATCTTCTCGATTGCTGATCACACAAGGGTCCTGCTCTTTACCCTCAACGATGGCGCACTGCCCAGCAATGTGGGAGGAGGGTACAACCTGAGGGTGCTTGTGCGCAGGGCGCTCTCATTCATCGAGAAGTACAGGTGGGACATCAGGCTCTCGGATGTATGCAGATGGCATGCAGACTATCTGTTGCCCATTTACCCTGAACTGACAAAAAACCTGGACAGCATTGAGAGAATACTCGAGGTAGAAAGGGAGAAATTCTTTGCGACCAAGAGCAAGACAAGAGAGCTCATGGCAAGGATTGTCAACAAAGACATCACTGAAAAGACCCTGCTTGAGCTATACGACAGCTGGGGCATAGCGCCTGAGCTAATCATCGAGGAGGCTCTCAAGCAAGGCAAGAAAATAAGCATGCCCCAGAATTTCTTCGGCAAGGTCTCTGCCCTGCATGAGAAACGCAAGCAGCAGCACGCAACTGCCACAGAAAAAACCCTGGGCCTGCATGGTCTGCCAGAGACATTGCCTCTGTACCTGGACGACTATAAGGCCACTGAGTTCACGGCTCTGCTCCTGAAGGTTGTTGGCAAGAACGTGGTTCTTGACAGGACAGCTTTCTACCCGACATCTGGCGGCCAGATGCATGATACAGGGACAATCGAAGGTTATCAGGTGGTAGACGTGTGGAAGGACGGTCCTTATATTGTTCATTCGCTCAAGGAGACGCCCGGGCTTGTGGCAGGCGACACTGTTAAAGGCGCTGTGGATATCGAACGCAGGAGGCAGCTTGCCCAGCACCATACCTCAGCGCACATTGTGAACCTTGCGGCAAGAAAGGTTCTGGGCAGGCACGTCAACCAGGCGGGGGCAAAGAAGACAAGGGAAAAGGCACACCTTGACATAACCCACTACAGGGCGATAACTGAGGAAGAGATTGCCAGAATCGAAAAGGAGGCCAACCGGATTGTGAATTCAGACCTGCCGGTGAAGAAATCTTTCTATTCCCGCAGGGAGGCTGAGGATAAGTTCGGTATGGACATCTACCAGGGAGGCGCGGTTCCAGGCAGGCAGGTCAGAATCGTCGAGATAGGAACTGAGGATGTGGAAGCGTGCGGAGGCACCCACCTGAACAGCACTGCAGAGGTGGGACGGATAAGAATAGAGAAGAGCAGCAAGATCCAGGACGGAATTGTCAGGCTGACTTTCACTGCTGGCGGTGCTGCTGATGCAAGCCTGTCAGGCCAAGCAGAGATACTCAAAGAGGTAGCGGAGCTCCTCGGAGTCCCTTCGCAGGAGGTGCCTGGGCGGGCGCTCGAGCTCTTTTGCCTCTGGAAGAAGGCAAAGAAAAAAGGGAAGACACTCTCTACCAGCGAGAAGAAACTTAAGTCGCATGCCAGGTTTGAGGGGGACGCACTGGCTGAGGCAGCAAGAATTCTTCGGACCCAGCCCGAGCATGTGGCAAAAACTGTCAAGAGGTTCCTGAAAGACCTGGGTTTGTAGACCTGGGCATGTAGCCTACAGGATATTTATGTGGGCCTTGCTGACCTCTTCAATGTTTTCTATTAGAAAATCCGGGCAAAATGTGCTAAGTTCATGCCTGTCAAACACCCCGGATGCCACAGCTGTGCTGTACACCTGGCTGTTTCTGGCTGCCCAGATGTCATTTGGATGGTCGCCGACATACATCGCCTGGCCCGCGGAAATATCAAGCTCACGCAGCAGATTCATAATAGCCACTTCCTTGCCAAGCCCGGCCAAACACTCGCTGCCGCATACCTTCCAGAAATTGAGGCCTGTGCCAGAGACAACTCTTTCGATGAGAAAAGACGGGCTGCCTGTGATGATTGCAGTGACGTAGCGCTCCTGCAGGCTCCTTAGGTGCTCAGGGTGAAACACTCTCGGAAGAGGGCCTGCCATGACCTGTTCTTTGACAGCTGCAATTATCATGTCCTGCCCAACGCTGTTTGCAGCTGCAATTGCTGAGCAGAACTCATAAAAGGTCCTGCCCCAGTCGTCACGCCCGCCAGTGAAGGGCACTTTGAGGCCGAGGCCGCGCCTGAGCGTGGAAAGGACAGAGGTCCAGAACTGCCTGGTATCAGCAAGCGTTAAGTCAAAGTCAAAAAATATTGCCCTA
>CAZFZC010000104.1:0-4777 GCA_964523155.1 uncultured Methanosarcinales archaeon | reverse complement strand
GGGCGAGATCCCCGAGGATCTGCTCGCTGTTGTCAGAAAAAGCGTGATGCTGCGAAAGCACCTGGACGCGAACAAGCAGGACAAGACTGCGAGGCGCGGCCTTAACCTGACAGACAGCAAAATCAAGCGGCTTGTGGACTACTACAAGAAAAACTCAAAGCTTCCCAAAGACTGGAAGTATGACCCGGAAAAGCTCAGGCTGCTGATTGAATAGGAAAGTGAATTTTGCAAAAGCGCTGGATTTTTGCGCGCAGATGCTTTGCAAAGGGTCCTTGCTGAGGGTTTACTCCCATCTTGACTGTGACGGTATATGCTCTGCAGCATTGCTTGCAAAGACACTCGCGCAAAAGAACCTGAAGCACTCTGTGCACATTGTCCCGCAGGTTGACGGGGCCCTCATAGAGGGGCTGAAAAACAGCCCGGGCAGCTTTATCTTCGCAGACCTTGGCTCAGCGCACTGGAGCATTATACGCAGGGAGCTTGGCAGCCGGGCAATTGTCCTTGACCACCACAGGCCCCGGGGCAAAGCGCAAATGGGCCATGTCAACCCGCATTTCTTTGGAATTGACGGCGGAAGGGAGATTTCTGGCGCAGGCGTTGTGTACATGTTCTGCAGGAGGATATGGCCTGGCATAGAAAACTACGCTCATATTGCTGTCATTGGCGCCATTGGCGACAACCAGGAAGCCAACGGGTTTCTCGGACCCAACAGGGAGATACTTGAAACTGCAGTCAGGCTCAACCGGGTCAAGGTCAGTTTGGGTCTGAGGCTTTTTGGCAGGGAAAGCAGAAGCCTGCAGAGGGTGCTTGTGCAGTCATATGACTTTCCAATACCGGGCGTCACAGGCAGCCGCGTTGGGGCAGCGGCACTTCTGAAAAAGATTGGAATTGACAGGATGAAAGCTGGCAGGATACGCTACCCTGACCTGGAGTCGGACCAGGCGCAAGAACTTGCCAGCCTTATCCTTGAAAAAAGAAAAACCAGAAATGACCCGGTCATCGGGAGAATTTACACTCTAGAGGAGTCTGTCCCGGAGCTTAGGGATGCCAGGAGCTACAGCACTGTGCTTAATGCATGCGGCAGGACAGGCCAAGGCATGACCGGTGTAAAGGCTTTGCTTGGAAGCATGCCGGACAAGAAAAAGGCGGTTCTTGCACTGCGCGAATACAGGAAACAGATAGTCCGCATGATGGACTGGTACAACTCTGGAATACATGAGGAGGGCAAAAAATTCCTTTTTGTTGATGCCGGGTCAGCTGTTCCTGAGTCCATGGCAGGAACCTTTGCAAGCATAGTTTCGCGAACACCCGGGCAGGGTCACCGTGCGGTTATTGTCCTGTGTAGCTGCATGGACAGGGTCAAGGTGAGCGCGCGCACACAGTCTGGCGATTATGACCTTGGCGCATCCATTAGAGAGGCTGCCCATGCTGTTGGCGGTGAGTCAGGCGGCCACAGGAACGCTGCAGGGGCGTACATTGGTGCCAGGGTTAAGGATGCCTTCAAAAGGGAACTGCGCAGAATCTTTTCATGACCAGCTACATAATTGTCCTTATCTTGTCAATATGCTCGGCAACCTCAGTCCCTTTCTTTGTTAGGGACAAAAGCTTGAGGCGCCCCTGCTTGTTGAAGTTTACTAGGCTTGCCTTTTCCATTTCCTGAAGAATCTTTACAACATGGGAATACGTGCAGTCAACCGACTTTGCAAGCGAGGATGCATACACTTCAGTTTTTGCATGCAGAAGCCCAATCAGCATCATTGTCGGTTTCTCTCTGAAAAAAACACTGAAAATCTCTGAATTCTTCATCACAAGCCCTTACCCCACCACAAGTGTTATCTACGTGATTTTCCCGCACGCACCATTTAATAAACTTTTATAATCTGTAATTTAGATGTTGCAACATATATTTAAACCTATGCGTTTGATGTTGTGCGTTCGGATTATTTTGGCAGTAACCTGGGGAATTTTTTTAAACAAAGCGCAGTTATCGGCAGTGATGACTTTTTTTCCATACAAAAATGTCCGGCCGGTGCAAAAGGAGTTTATTGCCCTGCTGCAAAAAGCCTTTGCGCACAGGCGCAACGTGGTTGTGCATGCCCCTACAGGCCTAGGCAAGACCGCAGGAAGCCTTGCGCCGGCTCTTTTGCATGCTGTAAGGCACGGCTGCAAAGTTTTGTTTCTTACGTCAAGGCATACACAACACAGGCTGGCGGTGCAGACTGCCCGGGACATTGTGAGCGCGCACGGCCCGGTTATTCGCGCAACTGACATTATTGGCAAAAAGTGGCTGTGCCTGGATTCTGCAGCGGCAGGGCTGCTTTCGGGCGAGTTCATGCACTACTGCAGGCAGCAGAAAGAGGAGGGGCTGTGCGAGTATTACATGCGCACAATCCAGAAAACAAGGCTTACAGCAGAAGCCATGGTTGCTGTGCGAAAGCTCTCTTTGGGCATATGGCATTCTGAAGAAATAGTGAGGCAGTGCAGGGAGAAGCAGTTGTGCCCCTATGAGATTTCCCTTGCGCTTGCCAGGGAAAGCACCCTGGTGATTGCTGACTATTTTCACATTTTTAACCAGGGGATTGCCGAGCAGTTCTTTTTGCGCACAGACACCCGGCCCCAGGACTGTATACTAATAGTTGACGAGGCGCACAACCTGCCTGACAGGATACGGGACCTTGCCTCTGCAAGGCTTTCGTCTGCTGTCCTGGTCAGGGCAAAAAAAGAGGCAGAGAGGTTTGGCCTCTCAAGCATAAGGCATGTAAACACGCTGAGGCAGGCAGTGACAAAAATGATGCAGCCGCAGGAGAGGACCGTAGAAAAAAATGAGCTTCTGGACTTGCTGGGTGATGTTTCAGAGATGCTGTCTGACCTGGAGCTGGAGGGCGAGGAGGTCCGCAGGCAAAGCAGGCAGAGCTACATAGGCAGCCTTCATGCCTTTCTTCGCCTGTGGGCTGGGCCAAGTGAGGGATATGTCAAAATACTGAAGGAACAGGGCCAGCTGGGGTTTTTGCTTGAGAACCTGTGTCTTGACCCTTCAGTTGTGTCCCAGCCTGTTTTTTCAGAATGCCACTCAGCTGTTCTCATGTCAGGCACGCTTCTGCCGACGAGGATGTACTGCGACATTCTTGGTATTTCTGCAGAGGAGGCGGCATTTAAGAGCCCGTTTCCCAAGTCCAACAGGCGGAACCTGGTTGTTCCTGTGACATCGACCAAATTCAGTGCCAGAAACAGCAGCCAGTACAAAAGGATTGCCAGCATCTGCGCGCACTCAGCAGCCTGTGTCCGGGGAAACACGCTTATGTTCTTCCCGAGCTACTTTTTCAGGGACATGGTCTACCAGTATTTCGGGGAGGAATATTCGGGCATGTGTTTTCTTGAGAAAAGCAACATGCCAAAAGAGGAGAGGGACAGGCTTGTGGACAGGTTCAGGGCGCAGAAGGAAAAGGGTGCGGTTCTCATGGCAGTTGCATCCGGCTCTTTTTCAGAGGGAATCGACCTGCCAGGCAACAGCCTCTCCTGCGTTGTTGTGGTCGGCCTGCCGTTCACTGCGCCTGACCTGTACTCAAAAAGCCTCATAGAGTATTATGAGCGGAGGTTTGGCACGGGATGGGACTACGGATATGTGTTTGGGGCGTGGAACCGGGTGCTGCAGGCCGCAGGCAGGTGCATCAGGAGCGAAACAGACAGGGGCGCAGTTGTCTTTCTCGACGAGCGTTACATCTGGCCACGCTACAGGAAGCTTTTCCCGCCTGACTGGGACATGCTCATAACAAAGAACCCGGCAGCAGAACTCAGGAAGTTTTTTGACCTCTGAGGAGTTACATTGGCAAAAATATAATAAGCAGGTGAACTATCCCCCTGGCATGGGCTATGGGACAGTTGTTCTGGCAGGACACCACGAGGGGACGGCAAACCTGATAAGGGAATATGCAGACAAGACATTCTCCACTATCACTTACAGCCTGCTTTCTGATGCCTTCATATTCGGGCTCAACAAAAGCCTGCTGCCACTGCATCCTGATATTCCCCTTGAGAAAAGGGTGAACCTTATGAGGCTGGTTGCCTCAGCACTCAAGAGCGCATCCCATATAAAAAGGGGCAGGGTTACCTACAACTGCGATGCCAACGGAACGACTTTGATAGAGCAGCTGGTCAGCCAGGTGACACAAGCCCAGAGCCTTGATGCCGGGTACACTGTCGCAGTAGGCCCCAAGCCTGACCTGGAGAAAGTCCTTGGAAGCCTGTGCCACGTGCAAGAGCAGGGCAGGAGCCTGGCAGAAAACATCAGCAGGGGTGCTCGGTGGCTCTACAGCTCGGGATACAAAGAGGACTATTTCTATGTTCTGTGCTCGGATCTTTCGGCGCTTTCGCATGCAGCAATAGACCAATTCATTGGCAGCTGCAGCAGCCGCGGAGTGGATGTGTCGCTATTTGCCGGTTTTGGGACAAGAGAAGAGCTGGGCAGTTTCCTCAGGGAAAAGCGCCTTCTGCGGTTCGGAAGGCTCGGAATAAACTACGTCCCGTTTATACCAGGCCGCGTGAACAAGTTTGGTTTGCCTTTGCGCGACGATGCAGGGCTTGTGACAGATGCGCCTGAGGCATACCATTTCATGTCAGGCAACATGTTTCTTGCCAGAAGGGACCTTGCAGACAGGGAACAGCTGGCAGAGTGGCTGTATTCCATGAAGCGCTTTTTCCTGAACCCCGCAAACTGGAGGTTTTTCAGAAAGAGCCTGGACTACCAGGTCATGGAGCGGATTTTCGGCAAAAACAGGCT
>CAZFZC010000103.1:2913-4792 GCA_964523155.1 uncultured Methanosarcinales archaeon | reverse complement strand
CAAGTATATCGTTGCATATTTCATCTGCTGCCTCCGGCCCGACGCAGGCCCCGTATGCAGACCAGAAGCCATAGCCCTGTCCGTTGTCCTCACATGTCCTTTCCTGGGTACCCTGGCTGCATATTCCATGAAGGCCAGTGGCGCAGTCGCGTTCTTCGGTTTCGCCAACAGTGCACTCTCCGCACACGCCATCCTCGTCTGAAACGCCGTCGCAGTCATTGTCAAGCCCGTCGCAAACTTCGTCTGTGGGGAGGGTTGCGCCTGTACAGTCGCCCCAGTAGCCCCAGACACCATAACCATACGGAGCTTCAAGGCATAATCTGGACTGTGTGCCCTGGGAGCATACACCCTGGGTTCTTCCGCACTGTTGTGTCTGTGTCTCGCCGGGAGTGCACTGCCGGTCTGCAAAATCTGTGTCTTTCTCCAGGTAGTACACACCGTCCTGGCACTCTGACCTGTCAAAGACAAGCAGCTTTCTGCCATCCTTCTCGCAGGTTGCCATGCAGTAGTCAAAGTTTGCCCCGGACGAGCAGCTGTAGGATGACACTTCAGTGGGAAAAGCGCACTCGTTCTGTGCAGTTCCAAAATCGTCATAGCCTTCGCAGTAGTAAGGCGTGATGCAGCAGTATTCCACAGCATAGGATACAGGCAGCATGAGCAACAGCAGCAGCAGGCGCCTCATGAGACACCACCGCCGTAGCTGTAGGGAACAGGCCCGGAATCCGGTGCTGGAGGGGTCTCAAACTGTACGCAGCACGCGCCGGGGCTGCAGCTGTAGCATGGGCCATCCTGAAAATAGTCGCAGGGCGTCCTGCGCATGCTCTCAACTACCCTGTAGTGTGGGCAGCAGTTGTTGTAGCCGAATGCCTGCTGTGCAATTTCCTGCTCTGCCAGCGCAATGGCATTGCCCTCTGCAGTAGGCGCAAGCCCGGGGTCAATGTACCCTCCTGTAGGAAGGAAGGCTATCTGCATACTCCCCAGAGCTGAAACCTGAAATGCCTGAATGTCTGAGAAATTGGTCGGGCACTCGCCGCCGTAGAAGTATATGTAGCAGGGCTTTCCTGCCTCGCATGGGGCCTCTTCAGTGTGCGGGCTGTCACTGGTCTTGTAAAGGAAAGGTATGCCAAACACGTCCTGGTAAATTCCCTCCTTGATTGTCGCTGACTGGGGAACGCCAGAGCCGTACCTGTAGCTTCCAGTGACTGCCAGAATGATGCTGTCCGAGTTGCCGT
This sequence comes from uncultured Methanosarcinales archaeon, assembly GCA_964523155.1. Taxonomy (GTDB): domain Archaea; phylum Nanobdellota; class Nanobdellia; order Woesearchaeales; family DSVV01; genus CAYXZQ01. Next base: position 3,560 of record CAZFZC010000103.1, on the reverse strand, counting down.
GCGAATCCTCAACAATTATTTCCAGCGGCAAGTTGTAGTCAAAGCTGTCTATGTATATATACTCCTTCCCCGGGCTTGCTGTATAGGTTCCATCCGAATACCTTAGCTCAGTTGCCCTGCCCGTGCTTCCCGTGGCTGTCACTGAAAAGCTTATGAGATGGTCAGAATACACAGGCGCAGTTGCAGAAACACTGCCTGTGTCAAGCCACTGCATGCTGGCGATAGCTGTCCCGTCGTTTTGTCCCTGGAAATCGCCTGCAGGATCGCCCGGAGAGTCATCAGGGTCGCGCGCATCAATGTAAATCTCGTAGCTGAGCCGCACGCTGGCACTGCCGCCGGTTCCGGCCAAAACCTCGGAAAAGCTCGTGTCTGCAAGGGAAATTCTCTTGATGCCTGCCCACCTTATGAAAGGGTTCCTGTTTCTCACAACAAAGCGCCAGTTGTACTCGCTTGAAAGGTCTGTTACCACAACAAGGGACATGTCGCCAATATCCTGCTGGCTGACTGCAAACTCATCCGGACTCAGCCGTAGTATGTTCTGCAGCAGGTTGGCAGCGCCGGTTTCTATTATGTAGTAAGGGTCCCTGGATTCGCTGTCAAGGATGCCAGAAACATCCAGGACTTCGGCAAGCGAGCCGCCGTGCACG
>CAZFZC010000103.1:0-2903 GCA_964523155.1 uncultured Methanosarcinales archaeon | reverse complement strand
GGCCGAGGGCCTGGGCGAGGAGGTTGGTTTCGTGCGAGCCGCCGTGCACGAGGACAAAAAGCTTCTTAAGCTGCCTTGCAGACGCATAGACTACCGGGCCAAGCTCGCTTCTTTCCGAACCAAGGCTTATGGCAACATTAGGGATACACGAGAAAACCACGTCGTCCTCGTTAATGCTGACATTGCAGGCGCTCTCAGAAAGGTACTCGAATCCGATTGACATTTCGGAAAAGGCGTCGTCGGCCTGGCGGAGGCATTCTGCTGTACTCTCGTTGAGGTAAGCTTCAAGCTGCTGCTGGACAGAATATCTGCAGCCTGTGCAGTGGGGCAGGTAGGCAGGGTTCTCCTGGCTGCTTTTGTAAAGGGAAGGCTTGGGACCCGGATAACTGCCCATTGAGCCAAGGCCGAAAGGAAAAAGCCGCATCTGGTTGAATGTGTCTTCATCGCACGCATACGGGCCGCTGCTGTAGCAGGGATAGTCAGGCGGGCTCTTGACATTGGCAGGCCTTTCCAGCATTACGGGGAAGGCAACGCCGCTTTCTACATACACGGGAAGGGTGACTGAAGGGTCAGCCAGAAGCCCCACATCAGAAAACCCTTCTGGAAGGCCGGCAGAATCAAACATGAACCCTGCGCCCTGGCCAATCAGGTCCAAACCGTTCTCTGCCGCAAGCAGAACGCATGTCTCAAGGTACTGGCTTACCTGTGCCTCTGCCTGGCCAATGCCCCAGTTGCTGTCTGTTGTAAATTCAGGGCTGTCAAAAAGCGTGAGAGTGACTGCAGCCAGGGTTACCAGGGACAGGCCTATGAACATTGCCAGGGATACTGAGCCTCTTTTTTCCAATTTCATGATACTGGCGAACCGGCATATATAAATTTTGGCACAGCCTAAGCCCGGCACGGCCCATATACTATGTCCAGAGGGCGCCCAAAAATATTTAAACACCCTGCAAACAACCGAAAACAATGTATGACGTGGCAATACTTGGCGCAGGCCCCGCAGGGGTTTCGGCAGGCATATATTCTGCAAGATACATGCTAAAAACCCTGCTGGTTTCGCCTGACATAGGCGGATGGGCTGCCAAGGCGCACAAGATTGAGAACAAGCCCGCTTTTGTGTCTGTCCTGGGCAAGGAGCTCAAGAAGCACTATTCAGAGCATGTCCGCGCCAACAGCATAGACTACGTAAGAGAGAAGGCCGCCGGAATCGTGAGGTTACCGGACGGCTTCCTGATAAAGACAAATGCCGCAGAGCACACTTCGCGCTTTGTCATCTGCTGCATGGGAACCAGGAAACGCAAGCTTGGCGTTGCCGGCGAGGATGAGCTGCTCGGAAAGGGAGTGTGCCTTTGCGCAACATGCGATGCCCCTTTCTTCAGGGATAGGACTGTTGCAGTTGTCGGCGGAAACGATTCAGGCGCAACGTCCGCTCTCCTGATAGCAGAATACGCAAGGAAGGTGTACATTATCGAGATGCTGCCCAAGCTTCCCGCGGAGCCTATCTGGATTGAAAGGATGAATAAAAACGAAAAGATTGAAGTGATAACAGGAGCAAGCTTAGCCGAAATAAGGGGGCAGGCACAGGTAAGCTCGGTTCTGCTCAGGGACGGGCGGGAGCTTGCAGTGGACGGCGTATTCATTGAGATTGGCAGCGTGCCTGACTCAAAGCCTGCAAAGGACCTGGGCGCAAAGACAGACCGGTGGGGCCATATTGTTGTTGACAGCAGCCAGGCAACATCAGTTCAAGGCCTTTATGCCGCAGGCGACATAACAACCGGCTCAAACTACATGAGGCAGATTGTCGCAGCTGAGGCAGAGGGCGCTGTCGCAGCCCAGGCAATATACAAAAAAATACAGAGGGGATAAAATGAAACACAAACAGCAGCGTGTTCTGGTGCTTTTTGATGTCCAGAACCTTTACTACAGCGCAAAGCATTTTTATGACACCAAGGTAAATTTCAAGGAGATACTGAGCGCGGCGATTGCAGGCAGAAACCTTGTGCGTGCAATAGCCTACGTAATAAAGACAGAGATAAAGGACGAAGTGAATTTTCATGATGCGCTCAACAGGCTTGGAATAGAAGTCAAGGCCAAGGACCTTCAGGTGTTCCAGGGCGGGGCAAAGAAAGGCGACTGGGACATAGGCATTGCAATGGATGCAGTGCGGCTTTCCAACAAGGTCGATACAGTTGTGCTCGTCTCCGGGGACGGGGACTTTGCTGAGCTTCTGCGATACCTCAAAAGCCACGGGTGCAGGTGCGAGGTCATTGCTTTCGGGCAGACTGCGAGCAAGTTCATCAGGGAAGAGGCTGACGACTTCCTGGACCTCTCATCTGACCTTAAGAGGTTTCTTATAGGGAGAAAGAGAATTCCTGCCAGGAGAGGACCGCCAAGGCAGGCTCCAAAGGGGCCGCCAAAGATTGCCCGCTCAGAAGATCTCGACCCTGTCCAAGAGGCAATAATGAAGGCAAACCTCGAACAGGGCTAGTCAGAATACTCCCAGTGGGTGTTTCGCATGTCGGCGTTTGAGGGGGGCTTTCCCTTTTCATAGCATTCCCTGCAGAACACATGAGGCTTTGCACCGCCGCCCTTTGGGGTTTTTTCGTGTCCGTGCCTGTCGCAGACATAGCGCCTGCAGCTGTCGCAGTACCTGTTCGTTGGAATGCCGCAGACAATGCATTCGCCGTCCTCGCTGAAGGAAAAACCCATTGTCTATTTCTTTATCAGCTCGTCAAGCTTGTCAACCGAGCTTGGCTTTTTTGCCTGAGCCATTAGGTCCACACCGAGGTCTTTGAGTGCCTTGACATGCATCTGGATAAGCTGCTCAACTATCTGGAGGTAAAGCGCATAGACAAGTACCTGTTTGTCGGGGACAGTCCTGCATATCCTCCGCGGATCTTCGG
>CAZFZC010000102.1:0-4861 GCA_964523155.1 uncultured Methanosarcinales archaeon | reverse complement strand
GATGCCGTCTGCAAAAGGCCTCAGGCTTGAGGTTCCGTTCCTCTGCCGGTAGCTTATCGGAACACTGTAGCACCCATAGCCCATCCTTGCCATTTTTGCAATCATCTCCATCTCTATTCCGAAGCCGTCTGACTGTATCTCGGTTACAATGTTGTCTATAACATACCTTCTCCAGGCAAAAAACCCGCTGCAGACATCAGTCACATTAGTCCTGTATCCGACCCTGGCAAGAAAAGTGAAGAACCAGTTGCCAAGCCTGTTTACAGGCTTCATGCTGTCCCTGTCAAGCCGGCCGTGAAGCCGCGTCCCGATGATTACGTCGGCAAACCCGCTGCAAAGCGGCTCAAGAAGCCTGGGCAGCTCCCGTATGTCATAGGAGGCGTCGCCGTCAATCATTGCCACAACCTCGGCGTCTGCAGGCACCTCCTTAAAGCCTCTGAGCATGGCGTAGCCCTTGCCCTGCCTGCCCTCAGTTATGACCCTTGCGCCGTGCTCCCTTGCCATTTCTGAAGTCCGGTCTGTGGAATTGTTGTCTATCACAATTGGCTCTGCCGCAAAGCCAAGGGCTCTAAGCCTCTCATGCGGCAGGTGGCTGAGCACAGTGCCTATTCCTTTTTCCTCATTGTAGCACGGGATGAGTATGCAGAGCTTCCTGATTTTCAGACACCTGTTATAGTTTTCACTGAACAATGGCAAAAAATGTTACTTTATAAAGTTTTGTAAAAACGCAGAACCACACGATTTCTTTGTTCATTACAAAGTAGTAACAAATCGTAAACTTTATAAATGGATACCAAGTCCAGAGAAACATGCGGACAGCAGACCTCATAAGTTTTATCTCCTTGGCAATAATGGCGCTTCTTGCAGCAGTCCTTGCTGCAATAAACCTGGCGCCGGGGCAGCCAGAAGGGTTTACAGAGCTTTACTTTGAGGACGAGCTTCCGCTTGAGCTTGCATACGACCAGACCCACACAGCTTACTTTGGAATCCGCAACCAGGAGCACAGGAAGCTTCCATACACCTACCAGGTATTTTTTGACGGGAACCTAACAGACAGCGGAAGCATTTTGCTGGAAAGCGGCCAGAGCTTTTCATCACAGACAGTATTTCGGACAGACATAAAAAGGGACACGCCCATGAAACTTTCTGTGCGCCTTGCCGGAAGAACCGAGGAAATACACAGTTGGGTGATTGCCAGATGATAAATATCCTCCTGGCTGCCACTGGCTTTTTCGTTGTGCTGTTCCTGCCGGGCTATCTGCTCTCGCTCTTGATGCTCCCCCGGCTGCGGATTTCCGAGCGTCTTGCAATGAGCCTTGGGCTCTCAGTATTCGTAGTGGTGCTTTTCTCATTCCTGTTCACTATAATCGGCAGCTTTTCCAGTGCCGGGCTTATAACAGGTGTGACAGTGTGGCTTTCCATGGCATTTGTCTGTTCGGCGCTGGGCGCTCTTTACCTTGCGAGGCGAAGGCAATGATTGAGCTGCTGAATGTGCGCAGGCTCCTTAAGGACCATCTCTACAACAACACCATCTGGCTCATAGGAAGCACCTTTGTCCTCTCGGGGTTTGGATTTTTCTTCTGGACAATAGTCTCAAGGTTCTATGCTGCCCAGGACATCGGCCTGGGTGTTACAATTGTTACCAGCATGGAGCTCATAGTCAGCCTTTCCCTTCTGGGTTTTAGTGTTGCACTTATCAGGTACATGCCAGCAGAAAAGGACCAGGCAACAATGGCAGGGAGTGCCATGCTTCTGTCAGGGCTGATTGCCCTGGTGATAAGCGCTGTCTTTATCCTGGGGCTTGGCATCTTCAGCCCCAAGCTTGCCTTCATCAGGGAGAACATGCTTTTTGCAATCATGTTTGTTCTCTTCACGCCTGTTTACACGTTTTTCATACTTATTGAGGCAGTTTTCATAGTGCTTCGCAAATCCCGTATGGTTTTGTTCAAGAACCTGGTCTACAGCCTGCTCAAGCTCTGCTTTCCCCTACTTTTTGTGAGCCTTGGGGCCTTTGGAGTGTACTCGTCATGGACAGTTGCGTCGCTTCTGGCCCTTATGTTTGCCGTATTCTTTCTGCCATTTAGGTTCAGGCTGAGAATCAGGTTTGGCGTAATCGCAAAGATGTTTCGGTTTGGCATTGCAAACCACGCCGCGAATCTTTTTTCCATGTGCCCTAACCTGATTTTACCGCTCATCATAACAAACATGCTTTCCCCGGAAATGACTGCATACTTCTATATTGTCCTGATGATGGCAGGCCTTTTGTACATAATACCCAATGCGCTTTCCAGCCCGTTTATAGCAGAAAGCAGCAGAAACCCCGAGACCCTGAAGGCAAATACACTGAAGGCCTGGAAATTTGTCGGGCTTATCCTTGGGCTCGGTGTGCTAATTGTCCTGTTTGCGGGAAAATACCTGCTGCTTATATTCGGCGAGCAGTACAGCGTCAACGGAACCGGGCTTCTTCAGCTGGTAGCCCTGGCAAGCATTCCCGGAAGCTTTAACATAATCTACTCAAGCATAAAGAATGTCCAGCATAAAATAAGGACAGTTGTGCTCCTGAACTTCTGCCGGGCACTGGGGATAATCAGCCTGACAGTTGTGCTCCTTTCCTATGGCCTTATAGGCATAGGGTTTGCCTGGCTAGGAACTGAGTCCGCGATATGCCTGTTCATACTCGGGCGCTTTGCAATAAGGGGTGTCCTTTCATGATTGCCAGGCCAAGGCAGGTGATACTTGCTGTCCAGTTTCTCATAGCACTTATACTGCCGCTGGTCCTGCTCGGCAAGAACCAGGGAGTTCCTTACTACCTGTTCTGGCCTGTCGTTCTCCTGCTGGTTGCGGTTTCTGCCCTGGGCTACAACCTCCCTTCAAAGCACAGGCTGGCAATGATAATAATGCTGGAGTTTGCGCTGACATCCATCGGCATTGCAGCAATGCCGGAGATTTACCAGCTGGGCCGCGACGAGATTTTTGAGAGCCAGTACACCCAGGAAGTTATTGATGCAGGCGAATGGGACCCGTCGCTTGGCAAGGGGTTTGCAGAAAACTATTACGGCCACAACCCTGTCCTGCATATGGTTATGGCCTTCCTCTCGCTTACAACCGGCCTCTCGCCGTATTTCCTGAGCAAGTATGCCTATGTCTTTGTCCTTCGGGTGTTTTTTGCGGTTTCTGCCTATGTCCTGATTGGCTGGCTGCTCCGGGACAAGCCGCATATTGCATACATTTCCACGCTTGTTTATCTGGGTACAGCACGCCTGTTTCTGATGGGGATTTCAAGGCGCGTTATGGGTGCTGCGTTTCTCCTTTTGTCCCTGTATGCCCTGTCAAGATCAATGCATGCAAACAAGGTTGCCTGGACAGGAATGTTTCTGATATTTTCAACCCTGGTTGTTCTCTCAGACCACACAGTGTCATACATCCTTATGGCCTTTCTCCTAGTTTTGTTCCTTGCTTACCTGATAAAAAGCGCAAGGCCGCTTAGGCGTATTGGAAGCCGGCTCTGGCTCCCAAATACAAGCCTTGAGGTGCTCTACTACATGGGAATATGGTTTCTCTGGAACATTCTTATCTCGTCGGTTTTGATAGTAGAGGAGTTCAAGTACGGCTGGCGGATAGTCGGAACGATTCTTAATAGCGAGATTCTTGCAGGAGAAATAGTGCCAATTGACCCCTCAGTGCACATAAACCACCTCTACGAAAACGCTGTCATTGCATTTTCGCAGGTGTTGTTCCTTCTGCTTGCAGCCGCAGGGCTCTTCGCCCTGCTGCAGGCCCTTAGAAAAGGGCGGCCTGAAAGGGGCGCAGGGTTTCTGGCAGTCTTTTCAGCATTTGGGTTTGCGGGATTCTGCCTGGCAGGCATTCTATTTGTCACATCATGGGGAATAATCCCGCAGGTCACGCTCTGGATTTTTGCGCTTCCGCTGTCGGTTCTGGCAGGAAGCGGGATAGAGCTTGTCTCAGGCGCGCTGAAAGTCAGGACCAACACTATGCTAAGCATAGTACTCATCTGCCTGATGTTTGCAGGCGGCCTTCTCCTGACAGTAAACCCGACGGCAATAAACAGGAACCCAAACGAGGACCTCGTCCTGGAGTTTGTTACTGCCAGGACACAGGAGCTCTATGAGAGCGGCAGGTGGCTGCGGGAAAACACAGAAAGGAGCGGCGCGGTTCTTGGCGACACGACTGTCTTTGACATATATTCGGGATACTTCGGCTTTGATGTGGTTACAGAGGGCTTTGCACGCGACCTCTACGCAATAAACAGCACAGCGGCAGTGCCGGCATATATTGACGGGGACTTTGAGTTTGCCTACATAACCTTCAACAAAAAAAAGCACCATATTGACTATGTGGTCATCAATGACGCAGTGTTTGAGTACCCAAGTTTTCTTTTGGGCAAGCCTGTCGGGCAGGAGTTCCGGCGGATAATGGATGAGTCAATGGTAAACAAGATATATGACAACGGAAAAATTCAGATATATGAGAATATCTAACCAAGACCAGAGCCAAAAACTGCCCTTGCCAGCCTTCTTGCCCTGCGCATTGCAAGCACCCTCAGAAACACCAGTTTGCTGCGCGCTGCCAGCACTTCATGGTTGTGCGTGACAGTGTTTGTGAATCTTTCCTTGTATGCCTCTGCGCCCCTGGAAAGGTCATATTCCTCCTTGCCCTCGTTAAGGTATGCCAGAATGTTCTGCCGCAGGGAGACAAGCCCGGGCGAGTATCTCTGGAGGGAAGGGTCGAAGGCAGTCATATATGCAATGACCCGCTTATCACGTGCAAAGTCCAGGTGGAAAGAGACAGGCTGCCTGTCAAGGCAAAGGACACTTAGCTGCATCACCTGGCCGGCGATTAG
>CAZFZC010000101.1:0-4889 GCA_964523155.1 uncultured Methanosarcinales archaeon | reverse complement strand
CTGCAGAAAACCAGGTTATAAAGAAGAACGGCTTTCAGCTGCTGCGCAACCTGGCTCTTGTCCTGCTCAGGAAACCCAAGGATACAGATACAGTGGCAAGGCAGGCAGGGGTTCCAAAGGAACACATGCAAAAAGTCATGGATGCCCTTGAGAAGGATGGAAAAATTAAAAAAGAAGGCAGCCTATACCAGATAACATGAGACTTGTCAGGCCGGCTGCGCTTCTGATGTTTGCTGACATTCTGCTTCTGTTCTCGCTTCTCAAGGGGCCGCACTTTGTCCTGCTTGGTATATTCTTTCTTGGCCCGGTTTCTGCAGGCGCGCTTGTTTCCCTGCTAATCCTTTCTGCCGGGCTGTTCTGCCTGATGCTCATAAGGAAAAGCAGAAAAACCTACAGTTTTGCCCAGTATTTTTCCCTGTTCCTTATACTTAACAGCCTGGCAAACCTGGTCCTCTCGCTGTTCATAGGCAGCGACATGGCAGGCTACCTTGGAAGGTCTGCAGGCACATCTTCCCTGGCCGGGTTCCTTCTAGTCCAGTCAGCGCTTCTTCTGGCAAACTTTGCCCTGTTCTTTGCCCTGCGCAGGGCACGCCCCGCCCTGTCATAACAAGCCTTAAAAATTCTGTCCCAAACCCTTCATGCATGGGGACAGCAGAGAGAAAAAAAGACCATATTGAGATATGCCTGAGCAGGGATGTCAGCTCGTCTGTGTCCGCCGGGTTTGAGCAGTGCAGGATAATGCACAACGCCCTGCCTGAGCTGTGCCTTTCTGACGTTGACACCTCTGTCCTGTTCCTCGGCAAAAAAATGCCCTTCCCCCTCTACATAAGCCCTATCACAGGCGGGACCGGCAAAGCAGCAAAGATTAACGAAAACCTTGCAAAGGCTGCGGCACACTGGCACATTCCGATATGCGTCGGAAGCCAGCGGGCGGCAATTGAAAACCCTTCGCTTGAAGACACATTCAACGTGAGAAAGCACACAGCAGGGATGGTGTTTGCAAACCTTGGCGCAGTCCAGCTCAACAAAGGCTATGGGCTCAGGCAGTGCAGGCAGGCAGTGGAGATGGTCGGGGCTGACGCGCTTGTCCTGCACCTAAATCCCCTGCAGGAGGCAGTGCAGCCGGAAGGCGATACTGACTTTGCCGGACTGCAGAAAAAGATTAGGCACATCTGCAGAAATCTCAGTGTGCCTGTCATTGCAAAGGAAGTTGGCCACGGGATTTCCGGCGTTGCTGCCAAGCAGCTTGAGGATGCAGGCGTATCCTGCATTGATGTTGCAGGCCTCGGCGGGACAAGCTGGGCTGCAGTCGAGGGCTGCAGGGGAAGCCAGAGGCTGGGTGAGGCGTTCCGCGACTGGGGAATCCCGACAGCCGAGTGCCTCAGGCAGGCGCGGCATAGCACCTCGCTTCCCCTGATTGCAAGCGGAGGCATCAGGACGGGAATTGATGTTGTCAAGGCTGTCGGGCTTGGGGCAAGCCTCTGCGGGATTGCCCTGCCGCTTCTTTCTGCCGCCTCCGAGTCGCTGGAGAGGCTTAACAGGGAGATTGAAGAGATTGTCATGGAGATAAGGGTTGCGATGTTCTGCTGCGGCGCCCGCACGCTTTCCGGGGTGAGGGTAGAGTGGCTGAAGTGATCCTGGCAGAGCATTACGGCATGTGCGCCGGCGCATACGACTGCATCAGCAGCGCACGCAGGATTGCAGCGCAAAGCCCTAACAGAAATGTATATACCTTCGGCCACATCCTGAACAATTCTGAGGTTGTCCGCTCGCTTCAGGAGAGCGGCGTGGGCTGCCTTTATGTCCCTGGCTCCAGAAACTTCGATTACAGCCGCCTTCTGGCTGCAGCAGAACAGGTCCAAAGCGGCGATGTTGTTATAATCACTGCGCACGGGATTGAAAAGGAGATTGAGGAAATGCTTAGCAAGCGGGCAGAGGTGCATGACCTTACCTGCAGGTTCGGAGTGAAAAGTGCGCAAAAACTTATGGAAAAGGCAAAGAACGGCACAGGGGGAATACTTTATGCCAGAGAGAAGAGCGCCTGCCACCCTGAGGTAAGGGGCATAATGAGCAGGGGCAGCTCCTACCTGCTGCATGGCAGGAGCCAGCTGTACCAGCAGGATTTTGAGAATTTTGTCAGGATGCAGGAAACGGCAGTTTTCATGCTTGCCAAGACAACAGAGGACAAAAGCAGGTTTGAGGACCTTGCAAATGAAGCAGAGAGAAGAGTCAGCTACCTTAGGCCGCAGATTGGGTTTCAAAAATACGACACAGTCTGCCTGGCAACACAGAAGAGGCAACAGGCGCTAAAGGAACTCCTTCCCCGGGCAGGCTCTGTTGTTGTGGTTGGCGATGAGAAAAGCGCAAACACTATGGAGCTTGCAAGGATTGCACAAGAAAGGGTTCCTGCAAAAATTGTCCTTGGACCCCGGTCGCTTGACGGGTTCCGGCCTGCCGAGCCTGTTGTTGTCACTGGCGGCGCAAGCGCGTTCAGGGAGACTGTTGAGGCTGTTGCAGACAGGATTAGGCAGGCCCGCGCTTAGGCTTGGCCTGTCCTTTCCCTGCCGGATTTGGGCTGTGCAATTGCTTTTTTTGGCAGAAACTTACCGAAATGCTTATATACCTCTTTTCCCCGGAATTTAAGAATGCCCAAAGGATCAGTATCAGCCTTTATCGTTATCGGACTCTTTCTTATGGTGATTGTGGGCAGCATGCTCTTGTTCAGCAGCCAGGAGCCCCATACTGAAACGCCTATAGTTGTAAGGGAAACAAGAAGCGCATTTGAGGCTGGTGTTCAGGAGTGCCTTGCAGAAACCCTTGAGGAGGGTCTTTTGCTCCTTGGCCTTCAGGGCGGCTATTATGTTGCGCCGCTTGCAAGCGTCTCAACCGAGTATTCCCTTGTACCCTGCTACTATTACCTGGGCGATGTCAGGGCTGTGCTTACGCCCGGCGAGATGCTCTCTGAGCTTGAGGCATACATTGAGGACAATGCCTGGGCCTGCGCAGGCGGTGCAAACGTCTCCGGCCTGGATGCGCACCTTGCCCTCGGCCGGGACCACGTGCTTGCCGAGCTTGACATGCCTGGAACAATTGTTGAGAACGGGCTGGCTGTTGAGTTTGAGCGATTCAGCGCAAAGGCTCCTGCAAGGCTAGATGAAACCTATGATATTGCAAACAACATCGTGACCCAGGCGCTGCGCGACCCTGATGACATAGACGTCTCGCTTATCCTTGACCTGCAGGAGCGATACGGGATGAAGATTGACATGCTGGCAGGCGAGGATACTGTTGTGTATGTCATCCAGGACCCAAAGTCGCTTGTTGCAGGCGAGCCGCATATGTTCCTTTTTGCAGTGCTTGCAGAAGAGAACAGCGCGCCTGAGATATTCGGCCCGCAGGCCTTAACCGGCTTTGCGGGAAAGGAAGTATATGCAAAATATTCTGCAACCGACAGGGAGAGCGACTGGCTTGAGTTTTTCACATATTCAGAGGCCTTTGCAATCCACCCCTACACAGGCGAGATAAACTGGACACCGCAGGAGCCGGGAATGTACAGTGCAACCATCGGAGTTTCAGACGGAACAGACGTTACGACAATGGATGTTGAGGTGGTGGTTGAGTGAGGTACTATCTGCTGTTCTTGGTTTTCGTTCTGCCTTTGGCTCATGCTGTATTGGAAAATGAGGATACCACACAAATGCCCTCTGACCCAAGTGTATTTGATTCAGATATAACGCCCACACTTGCCGAAGTTAAACATCATTGCAGTAATGGTGGCTGTCCCATGAATAAGGTTACAGATGTTCTGGCAAATGCAAAAGACACAGATATTAAAGAGTTGTCGCAAGAACTCAAAAATGATGTTGGGGCATATTTGGCAATGGATGGTATTAATATGAATAACCAAAATGTTGCAGAAGCCCTCCTTAAAGACTCTATTGAAAATAAGAAAGCGCTGCTCAACAGATATGTGAAGGATGTGTATAAGGCAGATACGGCAACGCTTACCAAAGATGTAAAGTTTGAAAAAGGCAACCCGCCGACTCTGCAAGGAAAAGGAGCAAAAGTAAAACTTAATGAACAACTCGGCAAGATAGAAGCAGCTGAAGGTCAGCTGGCTGTAACAAAGAAAGGCACACCAACTGCAGTGACTGTTACAGACAGCAGTGCAGAAGTGGAATGCACTGAAGATGGCCTGAATATTGGTGATAAGACGCTCAAAGTGCCAGCTCAAAGTTCTGTAACTGAAGTGAAGCTTGAGAAAAGCGGAGATAAATATGCGGTTGCCCTTAACAAAAAAAAGGCCTTTGAAGGCGCCCTCACTGACATGGAAATAACAGACTCTGGCCTTAGAATTCCAGAGCCCGCAGACGGCAGCAGCGTGCCGGAGACTGGAATTACAGACATGAAGGATGCGAAGGGGCTTGAAATTGGATTCTATGGTAATAATATGGTGGTTCAGGCCGATAAAATTGAATATGAATACGCCAAATATACTGGCTTTACACTGACAAAGACCAGTAGTTCAACCGAGACAATAACAGATACTATTGAAGGCAAACTCAATGATGGCACAAGCACGCGTGGTGAACTTAAAGGCAAAGGAAAGATTGTGGTGTCTGAGAAAAATAACGTGAAAACTGTGTCAAATTTTGAAGGTGCTATGGATATAAAAGGCGTGGTTATCAGTTCCGGCAAGGGAACAAACCCATCGCTTGTTTTGAACACGGACAAGATTGAAGGCACTGACCTGGATGTGAAGGGTAGAGTGCTAGATATTGATTATACACTTGAGACTTTTTCAGGACAGATACAAAATGGAATAATCAGTCCGAGAAAAGGGGCAGTAATGAATTTGGCTGTAGGAGAGAAAAAATTGACCTCAACAG
>CAZFZC010000100.1:0-4901 GCA_964523155.1 uncultured Methanosarcinales archaeon | reverse complement strand
GAATGGATTAACCTGAAGTGACTTAGGAATTGACAGCGCACCACCTGATAAACGAAGGAGACCTGGCAGGGCAGTGTCTGTACTGCAGCCGGAAGCTTACGCCGGAGAAGTGGAAGTCGCAGTTCCACTACTGGAAGCATTACAAGGTAATGAAATGCGCCTGCGGACGGGAGAACAAGATAAGGGTGCATTTCCACGGTAGCGGCCATGACACCTGGTCACAGAACATCGAGGACAAGGTATAAGATGAAAGAAATAAACAACATTCCGACTGAAGAGCTCTTTGCCTCGGGCCACAGGGCTTGCGCAGGCTGCGCAGCAGCCCTTGCTGTACGGTATGCGCTCAAGGCTGCGGGAAAGAACACTATAGTTGTTCAGGCCACAGGGTGCGCAGAAGTTTTTTCCACACCCTACCCGCAGACAAGCTGGCGTGTGCCATGGATTCACGGCGCCTTTGAGAATGCTGCAAGCATAGCCTCAGGGGTGCACAGGGCGCTGAAAATGCAGGGCAAGCGGAAAAAGACAAACATACTTGTCATAGGCGGCGACGGCGGCACTTTTGACATCGGGTTTCAGTTCATAAGCGGGGCATTTGAGCGCGGCGAGCGCTTCACATACATATGCTACGACAACGGCGCATACATGAACACAGGAATACAGAGGAGCGGCGCAACGCCAAGGTTCGCATCTACAACAACCACCCCCGCGGGAAGCAGAATACACGGAAAAATGGAATATAAAAAGCCGCTGCCCCTAATCTTTGGCGCGCACGGCGCATATGTTGCAACGGCAAATGTTGCGTATCCGCACGACTATGTCAGCATGGTCAAAAAAGCCCTGGCGCACAACGGGCCAAGCTACGTCCAGGTGTACTCCCCATGCCCAACAGGATGGAAGCACCACACCAGCCTGAGCATAGAGGTTGCAAAGAAGGCTTTCCAGGCAAAGGTTACGCCGCTTTATGAGATTGAAGGCGGCGTCCTGAAATTCTACAGGAAACCCACAGCGCAGGTTCCGCTGCAGGATTACCTGTCCCTGCAGGGAAGGTTTAGGCACATGAGCCCGAAGGAGATACAGACTGCTCAGGAGCACATCGACGAGCAGTACAGAAGGCTGGAGGCCCTGGAATACTCCAAAGTGCACATCAGCTGATAAGAGTTCCCCTGAACCTGCGGTCCAGGATGCATTCCCTGACATTCTCAAGGTCCCTGCCGGACAGAACCGCAATCTTAAGGCCCAGTTCCCTGGCCTTTCTGCTTGCCACAGGGTCGAATGGAACATTTGAGCCGGGCACCCAGACATCGCCGACAATTTTTTCGAACTCGTCCCAGCCCAGGGCATCATAGTGCCTTGCATCAGGCTTTTTGCGGGGGTCGCCATCATAAACATAGTCAATGTTTGAGATGTTGATTACGCGGCTGGCAAGAAATGTTTTTGCGAGGAGAACCGCGTCCATGTCAGACGAATGCCCGGGCAGAAACCCTGCGCCGACAAGGACCTTGCAGCCTGTTTGTATGTATTCCTCTGGGTTTTTGAGCACTTTTTCGTATGCCAGCGGGCCGAAGAGAGAGCGCACGAGCTCTGCATTAAGCCCTGTTGATGCAATACCTATCCAGTCCAGGTAGTTTTTGTCAGAAATGCCGAGATCCTTCGCTGCGGCCTGGTAGCTTCTGCAGGTCCTGCCGCCGCCGCATACAATGACAAAACGCCTGTCAGTAACAGACCTAACCATGTCCCGAAACCCGGCCAAAAATTTAGTGTCAACACTGTCGGGGACAATCAGTGAGCCGCCAAGGGAAATCACAACTGCCTTCATGACGCCCCATGTTGCGGCGCGGCTATAAAAAACTATTGGAAAAGCATGCCGTAGTGGCTCTGGATGCGCGACTTCAGGTTTCCCAGGAGCCTCAGGTATTTCTGCCTTGCCTTGTCCGGCTTTGCCACCTGGTATGGCTCAAGCTTCGGGTGCAGGGGCTTTCTTAGGACCATCAGGCTTTTTGCGAGCATGCTGCATACCTCATCAAGGCTGTGCAGTGCCATGAAGTTAAATCCATCGTAAATGCATGTCATCGTGTTTACCTGTGTGCCTGTCTCTCTTCGGGCAGAACTGAGCAGGTCAGCAAGGCCTGAGCCTGTCCCTTTCCCAATGGCAAGGGTTTCAAGCACCGAAAGAATCCGGCTGCTCTCCTTGTTCTGGAACTCGGCAAACCGGCCTGAATAATACAGCCTGATGTTCTCAACCAGGTTTGCAGATATGCCTTTGCCAACAGCGTAGCCAACATCAGCTGAGGGAATCCTTTGCTCGGTAATCCTTCTGCACAGGGCGTTGTAGTTATTTCTTTTCATGTCTCTTTTCCTCAAGAAGCGTCAGGGAAATCTTGCTCACCGGGCTGCGGTAGGTGACATTGTCCGGCGATATGTGCGCATACTGCGGCATGTCAGTCAGGCGTTCCTGCATGTGGCTGATGCAGCAGTTTCTTGGATTGAGGTATTTTGTTCTTGTCCTAATCTAGTCCTTGTCTGCAAGGCAGACAGCTTTTGACCCCTGCCCTGTTCTGCCGACAAGGAGCGCCCCCTCATAGAGATTGTAAAAATGGAACTCGTCCATTATCATGAATGTGTTCGAGATGCTCCTGCCCTTAATGTCACTTGGCGTGTCAAGCTCAAGCAGACCGCCTTGAACAAGCCTTGCAACATACTCGTCTGCCTGCCTGTCTGAAATCTCTTTTCCATTCTTTGTTATTAATAGCGAAGCAATGGTATCGTAGAAAGGGCGCATCTTGTCATAAAGCTTTTTTTCCTTGTTGCCAGGCACAGTGGCCATTTTCTTTTCTGTTGATGCATGGCTGGCAACGTAAAGCATCTTCTTGTAGTGCCCTTTACTTAAGTGATAAAGCCCAGTTGCAACAGCCCAGAATGTCTTGCCAAACCCCTGCCTCGCGTCAATTGAGACGCATGATATGCCCGGGTCAAGCAGAAGCTCAAGGTATGCAGGCTGCTGGCTGTCCGGCACAGTCTTCTTATTCAGGGCACTGAAAGACCCACGAGGATGACGCCTGCCATTATGAGAACTACTCCTACGGCCCTTTCAGAACTTATTTTTTCGCCAAGGCGCCTGCCAAGGATAATAATCCATATGTACTGGGTTGCTGTCACAGGGTAAATTGCAGAGAGGTCTGCAAGCATTAGTGCTGACAGATACACAGAGAGTGCGCAGATGAAGCAGCCGGCTGCAAGCAGCAGGTTCCTGTCAAGAAGAGCTGCCGGCCTGAAACTAAAAGTGCCTGACAGCCTCTTGAGAAAGAAGTTGGCAAGCGCGTTTAGAAACGCGGACAATGCTGAGAGGGCAATTGCAGTTATCATTTTCCAACCAAAAGCACGCCTCCGAATATGGCTGCCATGCCAGCTGCCCTCATGAAAGTTACGCTTTCGCCCAGGAAAAAGTATGCTGCCAGCGCAACCAAAAGGTAGGAAAGCCCGGTGAACGGCACGACCATTGAGAGGTCGCCTGTGCGAAACGCAAGTATTATCAGAACACCGTTGCAGACATAAAGCGCAATTCCCGCCCACAGGAAGACTGAAAACACGCCCTGGGAAACCCCGAGCTTCCAAAGCGTCTGGTAGGCTGCCATGCATAGCGAAGCTGCCAGAGCGAAAGCAAGCGGCCTTTTCATGTTTAGTCCTTGGCAAATATCTCCATGATGGTAGCAAAGGCAGGCCGCGTAATGAAAACGCCTATGCTTACCCCTGCGATTGTTGTCAGTGCAAAGCCCCTGACAAGCCCGGCGCCGGCAGAATAAAGCGGAATCATCGCAACAACTGTTGTTGCGTACGCAGCCATGATAATGAAAAATGCGCGCTTAATCCTTTCCTTCCAGTTGAGGAGATGGCTGGCCATGCCCCTCTTTATCTCGTCAATAATAACAATCTGGTCGTCAACGCCTGTTCCCACTGCAACCAGGATGCCTGCTATTGCAGCAAGGTCCAGGTTCCAGCCGATGAGGGCTGCAAGCCCGAGCAGGAGCATGACTTCAGACATCATGGTGAACAGCATGGGGGCGCTTATGCGCAGGTCCCGATACCTTACCATGACAATTGCAGCGACTGCAGCCATCGCCAGAAGCCCGAGGACCCAGATATTTTTTACAAACTCCCTGCCCAGTGTGGGCGAGACAGTGTCAATTTTGACTATCTCAAGCCTGATTGGCAGGCTGCCTGTTATAAGGACTGTCTGCAGCCTCTTCATGTTTGCTGCACTGTCTGCGCGCGCTTCCTGAAGGCTTGCACCCGAGCCGCCGCCGCTTATGGCTATGGATGTGGCGGGCTTTCCGCGCAAATCCTCGCTTATCCTGAGGCTGTCCACATTCTCATCATCAAGGTAAAAGTCTATGTTTTCTGACAGGTATGCCTCGCCGTCCTGCGTGACAACGTCCAGGTCTCTTGTGGCATCTGCCTGCCTCTGCGCAGCCTCAGGCGACAGTGTTATTGAAAACTCAAAGCTGCAGTGGTACAGCCCGTCATTTCCCAGTCCGCACGGCCGTCTCGGATTTTCCACAAAGCTGCAGTCAGGCGTCCTGCAGACGCTCTTTATGTCCTGGCCGCCCAGAAACACTGTCGTGTTGTCTATCTTTGCCTCAAACTTGCCCTGCCTTGAGATAAGGTCCTTGACCTCGTCTTCGTTGCTTCCTGCAACCTCAACCATTATGTAGCTGTTGCCTGACAGGTCTTTTTGCATGCGCACCACTATGTCGCTTAAGCCGAAGACATTAAGCCTTTCCTTGAGGCTGTCCATGATTGTTTCCATATCCTGCAGTCCTGCCTCGTCAGCCGGCGCAAGGAGCACCCGGGTTCCGCCCTGAAGGTCCAGGCCCTTCTTGATGTTGGTACTTGGCGCATCATAG
>CAZFZC010000099.1:0-4927 GCA_964523155.1 uncultured Methanosarcinales archaeon | reverse complement strand
GGCTGCGCTGCGCAATGTCCTGGAAAACATAGTCTGCCTGGGTTATCCTGTCAGCATATTTCTCAGGGTGGCTTGCGTCCTGAAGAAGGGGCGCAATGTTTTTCCTTTTTTCTGCCAGGAACACAAGGTCCCGGACAGGCCGCGGCGCAAAGTCAAGCGCAAAGACAAACCCCTCCCGGCCGACAATGTCAGATACGTGGCTGGCTGTTGTTCCCGACGCTGCCCCAAGGTAAAGCACCTTCTGGGCCCTGCGAAGGAAAATGTTGGGCGCGCCCTTCTTTATTGCTGCGGCAAGCTTGCTTCTTTTGGGGTCCCATTCCCTGTACTCTTCGCCCTTATGCCTGACTATGGCCTCCCCATACACAGCGCCGGGGCTGATGGATTTTGTGTACAGCCTGTTCCTGTCCTCATAAACCTCGAATATCCTGGAGCTTTTCATGCAAAGGAGAATTGGGCAGCAGTATAAATTACTTTGCCCGGACCTTCCTCTTAAGGTCCGAAACATCAAAGAAAATCTCAGTGTAGCCGCATTTCATGCATATGTGCGCATGGGAGTGGCTGACATGGTCTGCGTAGGGCGAGTGGCTGTCTGACCGGTATCCAAATCCAAGCGCGCGGTACAGGGGACCCACCCTTATCTGGCCCCTGTCCATATTTTTGGCGCCGCACTTTGCGCATCTGAGTGAAGGCTTTTTTCTGGCTGCGCGCTTTCTGGCTGGCTTTTTTGCCCTGGTCTTTGCCGGTTTTTTCATCCCACAGCTAACCCCATGCAAACTGGTATAAATAGTTTGTGCAAAGCTTATAAGCATGTGACCCTGCCCCCTGTCCCATGCTGCTCTTCTGGATTCTCCTGACACTTGCTTTGGTATCGCTAAGCGCGCTTGCGGCAAGGAAGGGCGGGGCTGAGCACCTCATAGGGCTTTGCGCGGGCTGTCACTGCGAATGTTCTTGCAGGCAAGATAGTTGTCTTTTTGTAGTGGGAAATTGACGCTGGGACAATTGTCTATGTTTCAATTTTCCTTCTGACGGACATGCTGAGCGAGTTCTACGCCGGGAGTGCTGCAAAAAAGGCAACTGGCTCTACCGGCGGCGCAGGTAGACATTGGTGCACGCAGACCGTCTGATAAAGGGCTCAAGCTTCTCAATGACTTCGCACTCCACCTGGCTGCTGTTTATCAGCTTTGCAAGCTCGTAGACATTAACTGTCTCAAGCTTCTCCCAGAGGCCCGTATCCCTGAGTGTGCGCACAAAATCCCTGTAGCCAGGCTCATCCTTCTTTGGAAACGACAGTTTCCTGTAGCAACGGACAGTGGCTATGCTCTTGTCGCCAAAGACTGTGTCCACACCGTGCTTCTCGCAGAACAGAAGCAGCGCCTGGCGCACCCTGTCCAACTCTGCCCCAAGCTCTGACTCCTTTTCCTTTAGCTCTGCATACCGCGCAACCAGGTTTCTGCCGTCCTCGGCCAGATACTCGTCCTCTGTTTGCTTTTTGGTCTGCCACATGTGCTTAAAATGCGGGCAGACAGGCTGGAACTGGCACCAGCTGCACAGCGCAGACTTTTGCGCAGGATACTCTTTTGCAGACTCAATAACTGCAATGTCCGCAAGAACCTGCTTCCTGAGCTCTTCAAGCTGTTCAGGTGTTCGCTCAGAAGCCATTTCCCTGTCATAGGCCAGGAAGTGCCAGATAAGCCTGACGTGCGCGTCCGGGTATTTGTTCCTTACGCCGTAGGCATATATTGCAAGCTGCGGGTCTTTGTCAAGCTCCTCCTGCGAGGGCAGGGTGTTTCCTGTCTTGTAATCATGGATTTCGTACACGCTGCCCCGTACGGCAAGCCTGTCAATCCTTATGTGTATTCTGTGGTTTTCGTCAAGCTTCACAGTATCGGTTGTCTCAAGACCGATTGTCTTTGACTGGTTGAACGGCTTGTGCCGGTTGTAGTAGTCTGTGAGAAACCGGATACCCATGTTCCTGTAGTTGTCAGGGGTATACTCCTCGCGCACCACAAGGATACTGTCAGTCCATGACTCGCTCCAGGATTTCAGAAAGTGCTCAATAACCTCGCCGAGCCCGGGGACTTTGCCGAACTTGACATCCTTATAAAGCTTTTCAAGCGCCCTGTGAAGCATGCTTCCCAGGTATGCCTCAACAGTTGTCTCAATCTCTGTCTTTATCTTGTCTATGTACTGGAACCTGTACTTAAGGGGGCACTGCTTGAATGTGCATATCCTTGAGTAAGAATACAGTCCCATTGCCACAGAAGAACCCTGTCTTGTATAAAAAGCTTACGCAGGGCTGTCTACTGGACGATGGCGATTAAATCGGTTATTTTGTCAAGGACAAAATCTGCGCCAACCCTGCCTGCAAAGTTTTGGTTGCCGTATCTTGCAAAGGCAGTCTTCATGCCGGTTCTCTGCGCGCCCCTGATGTCGCGCTGGGGCCAGTCACCCACCATCAGGGCCTCTTTTGGCGCCACCCTGAGCCTCCTGAGTGCCAGGAGAAACGGCTCTCTTGCGGGCTTTTTCCTGCGGGTGTCGTCAAATGTCACCACAACATCGAAGAAGTCGTCAAGGTTCAGGGCGCAGAGGCGCTGCCATGCCTGCTCCCGCGGGGCATCTGAGACAACTGCGAGGGACAGGCCCTTTTCCTTTACTGCAATAAGGGTTTTCTTGGTGCCAGGGTAGGGCGCAAGAAACCCGCTCTTAACCCTTCTGTAGGCAAGTATTGCATAGGCTAGCATCCTTGGGTCAACCCTGCCTGTTGCCTTTCTGAGGAAACGCTGGAATATCCTCTGGTTTTCAATGTCTTTCATGTACATCGACTTAAGCAGCCGCAGGGCCTTTGCCTTTGGCATCGCAAGCCCCGCATCAATCATTGCGTCAACTGCAGCATCAATGCATTCCTCCTTAAGCCTCATCAGGTCAAGGAGCGTGTTGTCCAGGTCAAATATTACTGCCTTCATCCAAGCACCCTGCCGATGACAGCGTAAGCCATCTGGACCCATCTTGGCAAAATGTCCTTTGCGTGAAGGTAGTAGATGATACCTGCCAGAAAGAGCAGGATGGCCAAGGATTTTGCCATACGCACCGTATGGACCTTGGGGTAGTTGCTTATTGCCTGCGCAAGCGCTTTTTTGTGGTGGTAGTCGTTGCTTCCGATATGCCAGACCCTGTTGTCAGGCTCCTTTGCCTTCCTCTCCTGGGGCAGCCTTGAAAGCAGGGTTCTTGCAGCCTTCTCATCCTGGGCGCTGTAGCCCTTTTTGGCCTCTTTCATCAGGTGGTGCAGCAGCTCGTCCCCGGCCTTTTTCCTGCGCTTTTTCCTGAACAAAAGCTCTTCCTCTTCAAGCTGCTCGCGAACAAGGGATTTATCCAGGTCCTCTTTTTTCATTGCAGGCATTTTGTATGCTTATGTTTATAACTTTTTTGCCTGAATCCTGGCAAGGTTCACCCCGGGAGCCCCCTGGTGGAGGCGCAAAACCGCGCTTGCTGTCCATGGGGCTAAAATATGGAGCCAGCCGGAGCAGGTCCGGCAGGCACACCCAACAAAAACAGCCGCCTATTTTGACGCTTTCTGTGCAGCCATGCCTATCCAGATTGTGGCAATAACCGCAAGTATTGTGACAATTATCGCATATACCCACGGCCCGCCTGAGGACAGCATGCACAGCGCGCCTGCACCCTCTGTGCCGCAGGGGCCCACAAAGAGAGCTTTGATTGCATCGTTCCATGCGAGCGCTGCAACAAGCCCGAATGCTGCGGTTAGCAAAGCTGCAAGCTTTTCGATTACATCCTTTTTCATGGAATCACCCCAAAAGAAGGCGGGCTGCGGCCTTTATATTTCTTTTGCCCAGGCAAGTGCCCTGCGGGCCAAAAGAGCGACAATACCGCCGCTGAGCGCTGTTGCAAGCTGCAGTAGTCCCATGGCAGACAGGAAGATTTCAGGGATTATGCCCAGGCTGTAAAGGCCAAGCGCACAGAGGAACAGGAACAGCGACTTTGCGCCCGAGCCAAGCAGGACGCCTTTCCAGCTCCTAAACCTTGAGACTGCGAGCACGATGATATAGTTACCTGCCCAGATGAAGGGTATGAGATAGACCAGGAAGACTGTGAACGGGCCAAAGATGAGCCCTCGCGCAAGCACAGCTATACTTGGCAGAAGTATTATCGGCGCAACATATACTCCATCCCTGTTGAGCGCAGCCATGACAAGCGCGAAATTGACAATCACGCCCACAAGCAGCTGCGGGTGGCCAAGGAGAAGCGGCACGAAGAAGCAGACAGCGGAGTAAAGGATTGTCTGGGCGTTCTGTGCACAAAACCTGTACACTGTCCTGTATGCGTTCTCCATGGAGCTGCACAGGAGATTGTCATTTATATATTTTTTGCAGCGCCGGTTTCGCCCCCTCAAATGGGCTTTATATTTTAGTTGTCTCAACAGAATTTGTTGGAGCTACTCTGCCCGCCTATCTTCTTTCAGGAAGGAACCCGGCATCTTAGTGAACTGTTTCGTTTCTGTAACTAGATACCAAACGCGATCCAGGCACCCAAAACTTTTTATACTATAATATTTAGGCATGAGGCATGGACAGCAAAAGGGGTGAGCGCTTTAACACAGTAGCAGCCCTGCAGGAAATACAGGACAGGAAGGGATACCTGCCCAGGGCTGACCTTGTGAGGCTCAGCAGACTCTCCGGAATTGCGGGCACAGACATATTCTCTGTTGTAACATTCTATTCACAGTTCAGGCTTACCCCCCCTGCAAGGCACACGGTCTGCGTCTGCACAGGCACTGCATGCCACGTCAGGGGCTCTGCAGGCATCATGAAGTACATGGAAGAGGCCCTTGGCATAAAAAAAAACGAGACAGCAAAGAACGGGCTCATAAGGCTTGAGTCAGTCAACTGCATCGGCGCCTGCGCAAGGGCTC
>CAZFZC010000098.1:0-4930 GCA_964523155.1 uncultured Methanosarcinales archaeon | reverse complement strand
GGGCTTGCCGATTTTTGTTGCCAGGCCACCGCAAAATATATAAAAACTGCAAGCCGGGGCAGAAGGCATGCTTAGGGCCATCCTGGTAATTCTTGCATTGTCTGTACCTGCGGTGCTTGGCCAGTGCATAGTCCCTGAGGCAGGCAGGATTGGCGGCCATATCCTGTACTGCAGCGGCACATATTTTCCAGGCGGAACAATTGTCCTGGACCAGGACGCCTCAGTAATATGCAACAGGACAGTCCTTGTCGGTCCGAACGAGGAAAGCGGCTTTCTTGTAATAGGGGACAATGTAAGTGTCAAGGGGTGCACTTTAGCCGGCTACCAGTATGCTGTTGTTGTTGAGGAAGCAAAGGGCACATGGCTTGGCAATAACGTTCTTGAGAACAACACAGCAGGTGTCCTTGCGGTTGGGGCAGAAGACTTTACAATAACAAACAACAAGCTGCAGGGAGGCTTTGGAATTGCACTGCAGGGTTCATACAACGGGATAATCAGTAACAACCGGATTAATGCGGCCAAAACAGGCATTATTTTGAACCAGAGCAATGCAAACACGCTGTTTTTGAACAGTGTCAGGTCTGCGGAATACAACCTTATACTTGGCGGCTCGGCTGCAAACGCAATATTTGCAAACACGTTCTACAATGCGCAGGTTGCCTTTGACTCACGCAACAGCTACGGCCGGGGGAAAATCGCAAACACCTATCTGCAGGGCGCAACCGGCCCGGCCTATCATATTGCAGAGAACATCTCAGAGGCCACTGATTCTGCTTCAGAGGGGGAAGTTTTGCAGCACCTGAACCTTGAGCGCAAGGCTTACGCCCGGATGGCAGAGCGCGCAGAAAAGCTCCTTCGGATAAGAAAAGAAATTACCGCGGGCAGAAACGAAACGCTTGTTTTGCTTCATGTGATGCCTGTTTCACCTGTATCTGGCCTAATTGTTGCAGAAAGCATACCCAAATGCATGGCCAAAAGTTCATACCAGATAAGCTTTGCGAGAGAACCCGCAGTAATAAAGGAGGACCCTCTGGTTATGTGGCTCTTTGATGAGCCAGTACAGGGCGAGCTGAACCTGAGCTACAGCACCCCGGGAATGTACAATGAAAGCGGCTGCGAGGCTCTTCCGGTAACAATTGCTCTTGTCAGGGAGGAGCACAGGCCGGGCAACTATCTCCCCCTGCTTCTGCTGCCTGTGATCTTCATTGCATATGTCTGGGTGCGCAGGTTCAGTTCTTCAGGCACTCATAGGCGTATCCCAGGAACCCGGCGGCATAAAAGATAATTGTAAGCGCATAGAATATCAGCATATATGCAGCAACCAGAAACTTAAGGTCGCGCACTATTGTTGCAATGGCAAAAACATAATAGCTGCTGATGTCGATAAAATAAAGGGATATGTAGTAGGCAAAAAAAAGCATTATCAGAAACACAGCAAGCTGTAGAAAGCGTTCGCGCATTCTGCCTATGTGCTGGAGAAGAAG
This sequence comes from uncultured Methanosarcinales archaeon, assembly GCA_964523155.1. Classification (GTDB taxonomy): domain Archaea; phylum Nanobdellota; class Nanobdellia; order Woesearchaeales; family DSVV01; genus CAYXZQ01. The sequence continues at coordinate 3,446 of CAZFZC010000098.1, read as the reverse complement.
CACAGCAGCAAACACGGCAATGCAAAGGGCCATTGTTGCCGATGGCATAAAACCCCCCCTGCCCAGTATGCTCTGTGTGGTTATGTCTATCCCAGCAACACCTGCAGACTCTATTCGGCCGATGTGGAATGCAGGCGAAAGGACAGCGGCCAGGACAGACGAGAAGAACGCGGCAACAAGATACAGGGGGAGGCGGTACTGTTTCTTTTCGAACACAACATACCAGAAAAATGCAGGACCTGCAAAAAGAAAAAGGGCGGCGATGATGTTCAGGAAATACACACCCACAATCGATGCCTTTTCTGTCAGGTCAACCCCTTTTGCTGTGCCAAGGAACAGGATGCTTGTGGCAGGTGCAAAAATGTCCCGGAACGCAAATATGGGGTCGTGCACAGTGTTGAGCTCGCCTATGTAAAGAGGGTCCTGAAGGCCAGTCACTGCCGGTATTATGAAGACCCCAAGGTCCGTTAGCAGGTGCAGGACAAGCATGCCGCTCATTGCGAGGATTATGCCTTTTTTGCTTTGCATGAGGCCAAAGGCCTTCTCGAAGAAGCTTTCACCGAAGTTGCCTATCTTAAATATTATGCTCTCCTCGTGAAATCTGTCGTGGTGTTTCACCCACACAAGCAGGTAGAAGAATATGCCGATAATCACTATGGGCGCATCCACTGCAAGGCCAAGCCACTCAAGCGCAAGGTTGAATATTGCCAGGAAAAAAAAGTTCAGGGCCAGAAACAGGACGAGTGCGCGCCTGAGCCTTGCCGGTGGGTGTTGCAGGCCGGTGCTTTCACCGACTGCAGCCATCATGCTGGGCTTTTTTATGTCCCTGGCAAAGGCGAAATAGAAGGCAGTCAGGAGAAGGCAGGCCATTCCAATGACAATGCATATCTCCTGCAGGCCGACTGCGTGGTCCAGGATGAGGTTATGCCACCTGTGTATGATAAACCTGGGCTCAACAAGGTACAGGGCGCTGCCGGCGTCATTTGTAATCCTGACAAGGACATTGTTCGTTTCAAATCCCGCTCCGAAGGTAAACTGCCTTGTGAGGTTTGAAAGCGCGCCCTGCACAGGGATGCTCGAGAGCCCGCCCGGCGCAATGTCAGAAAGAGGGCTTTGTATTTCCATTGCCCTAATGCCTGCGTCTGAGCCTGCAACAGGGCTTACCCGGGCCCAGAAGGAAAAGCCCTTTTCAGCCATCTCCCGGACAGCAACGTATGAGTACCCCACAAGGTTTTTTGCGCCAAGCATCAGGTATCCGGAAATAATGAATGCGTCTGCAAGCCTGCTGCGCGCCCCAAGCATAAGCCGGGTGGGGCTGACTTTATAGAACAGGTAGCAGAGGGCTGCAACAGAGAGGATTTTTTTCACATAGTCCAGGTCAGGGTTCAGGAGCTCAAGAAAATCCAGGACGTTGAGCACGACGACAAGCAGAAGTATTATCTCCTCGGCAAAAAGGCCTGCAGCAGAAAACAGTCTGCGTAAATCCATTTTTCAGCCGAAAGCCCTTCTCGTAAACACCCTCGCGCTGCCTCTATATCCGGCATGCAGGGCACCTTGCGGCGGGCTAAAGGTAAATGCGAGCGTGATGTTAGAGCCCGGCTCTGCGCTGCCACCAGAGGACCTTACAGTTACGAACCTGCTGATGTTGCCGGCGAGGCGGACTTTTACATTCACAGGATAGTCCTTGAAATTTGAGACAGTGAGGCGGCGCTCAGAGACACTTCCGGGCGGGGTTGTGCCGAAATGGAGCGCATCCCTGTCTGCGTTGAAGGCAATATGCGGGCCGACACTGCCGTCCATCGCCACAGTTTCAACGCTTACAAGAACAACACTGTAATAGAAGGACAGGACACCAAAGAATCCTATTACCATGAAGAGGGCAATGCACAGGGCAAGCCTAGCTGCCATGCTTCTTCCTCCTTGTTGCCAGGTATATTATGTCTGCTGCCACAACCAGGAGCACGAGCAGGATGAGGAAGTTTTGCGCAGTGAAAATTCCGTCTGCTGCAGCGGCATCTTCCGAAGGGGTTTCTTTCACCGGTGTCGGTTCGGTGACCTGGACAGTTATTTCCTGCGTGTCCGAATGGTTGTCATAGACAAGGGTAAGCCTGCCCCTGTAAGTTCCGGCTGCTGCATTTGTAAGGTCAAGATATGAGCGGAAAGTGTAAAACTCCCAGGGGTCAAGCCCCACAGTCGGTGTTGTAAGCGAAGCGCCCGCAAGCGAGAGCTTCGCATGCACCCCCCTTATCCTGTTGTTCCACCTGCTCTGTACCCTTATCTCGTAGGGGTTAATTTTTCCTGCAACTGCCTCTTTTGTGTAGTTTGTCAGCCTGACAAAGAGGGTTCCTATCCTGAAGAACGCATCAGCAGCCTTGTGCTCGCTGTCATAGGAAAGCGCCACATGCGCCTTGTAGTAGCCTGGCGCAAGCCCCTCTGTCTTAAGGTATGCGTAGAGGTCTGCAGTCTGAAGGCTTTCAATTCTGCGCGTGTCTGTCTTAACTGTTGCGACGTGGTTTGAGTAGTCGTCCGCGCCGTACACGTCAATTTGCGCATGTACCTGCTCCAGGCTCATGTTCCCCATGTTCCTGACGCTTACCCTGAACTGTACAGGCTCGTTTTCATTGACATCCTCTGTGTGGACACTCATTGTCACATAGCGCTCAGGGTAGGGGACTGTCACTGATATCTTGTGGGGCACATTTGTTGCTATTGAAATGGCGCCGCCGTCCCCTGACTTCTGCTTTGCCCAGATGTAGGTTGTGCTCTTGCCGAATTCCTCAGTTCTATCCGGCAGGGTGATTGTATAGTTGACGCACCTGATTTCCAGGGGGCCGAGCACGAATTCCTGCTCACCAAGGCTGATGCTGTCTTTGAAGGGTCCGTCAGCGTCAAGATAAACCGGAAAATCGTGATTTTCGCTGTTTTTCACGCAAAGGTAATTATCGCGGATAAGGCCCGGCTGATAATCAATGGATATGCCCTTTGTTATTCCAAGAGAATGCGCACTGCCAAGACAAACCAGAAAAATTATGAAAAAAAAAACTGCCTCACGCCTACCACGCCCATATGGTTACAAGGCTCTGCTTGTTCGGTGCGACAACTGCGTCATAGGGTATTGTAAGGTTAAACTCAAGCACTATCCTGTCCTGGCCGTTTGTGATGACAAACCCGTTTCCTGCTGTCCCGTTGCAGATTTGGTAGGTTGTTCCCGCCGTTACATTGACCCAGTCGGTGTTGTGCACGTCTCCTGTGCAGCTGTTCAAGGAACCTGTGTGGTTGCCTTCCCATACAAGGAACCTGAACGCAGGAGCAGTGCCGCCTATAAGCGAGCCTGCGCCTGCTGTGAAGTTCATGGAAAGGTTGAGCGGGCTGTTGCCGTCGTTTTCAAGCTCTATTCCGTCGCATACTCCCGGCGTTGTGGCACAGTTGTTGCCGCCGTATGCACT
>CAZFZC010000097.1:0-4931 GCA_964523155.1 uncultured Methanosarcinales archaeon | reverse complement strand
CTTTTCCATGTAGTGACATTTCCCGCATGTCAGCCTGTCCTTGTGCCCTGCCAGAAACACGCCTTCGCCGCACTTTGGGCAGAACTTGTTCTTTCGTTTCAGCTCTGTTCCGGCTGCTTCGTAATTACTGCTTGTCCTGCTCGTTTTCTTGGGTTTTCTCTTCTTCTTTGCCATCTGCAGCCTCCTCTTTGGATTTTGGTTCTTTGGATTCGGGCTTGTCTGCCTGCTTGTCCCCTGACTCCGCTTTGTTTGCCAGCTTGGGCTTTTTGTCCTCTGAATCCTGTTCTTTTTTATCTGGCGTCGGCTCCCCGTCCGCTGAATCAGGCTGTTTCTTCGCCGGTTCCTGCTCCTCTGCCGGCTCTGCCTGTCCCTCAAGAGGTTCCTTTTGCTTTTCAGCCGGCTCCCCCTCCGCTGATTCCTGTTTTTTGCCGGCTGGCTGCTCCCCGTCTGCTGCTCCTTTGGCAGGCGCACTGTGCTTTTCCACAAGCTTTTTGCCCTCGAGCGTCAGCATTATCTTCTCGTCTTCGTAGATGTGGGCGATGAGCTTTGCACGCTGCTCGCCAAACCGCGTGTAAATATGCCTGACGACAACAAGGTTTTCCTTTGCCTTTGCCTTCTTTGCAAGCTCCTTTCGCAGCACCGGCCGCGGAGGCGTTGCACCGGTGTAGCTTGCCCACGCTGTAACCCGCTTCCTTGAAAGCAGGGGTGTTTCTGCTATTTTGACAATGTCGATTTCCATTCAACGCACCTTTATTGCATATTCTGCCTTTGCCTTAAGCCCGATGTTTACAGCAATTTCGCTCTTGTTTGGGTCAACCACATAAATCCTGCCCTGCCAGTTGTTTGAGAAGCTCTGCCCCTTGCACAGCGGGCACTCCGGGCCCTCAACAAAAATCTTGCAGTTTTTGCATACTTTCTTCTTGCTCATTTCTTGGCACCTTCCTCTTCGAGCCACTCAAACTTGCCCAGACCGCTCTGCCTCATTGTAAGCCCAAGTTTGGGGTTTGTAATGTCCTTGAAACTGCAGGCAATAACGCGCGCCCTGCACAAATCACCCACCTTTAGGCTTTTCTTACTCTCCTTGCCCTGCAAAACCTTGTCCTTGCCAAAGCTCACATAGTCATTCATGGTCTGCGATATGTGTATCATACCCTCAATTGGGCCCAGGGTGATAAACGCGCCAAAGTCCGCAATGTCCCTTACCCTTCCGTGCACAACCTCCTGAAGCTCGGGCTTGTAGGAAAGAAGCTCAAACTCCACCCCGTGGTAGGGAGCGCCGTCTCCGGGCAGAAGCTTTCCCTCGCCCACCTTATTAATCTTTGTGACATCTATTGCAATCCCGATATCCTTGGAGATGTAACCTTCAAACTTGTGCCTTATCCTGTCCATCAGCGCCTCCTCAAGGGGCTTTGCGAACATCTCCGGGGGAAGCCTTATGTGGTCTTTAAGGATAATCTTGTAAAACATTATCTCACCATTTCCAGATACTTTTTCTGTTTCATGACAATAAAAGGTTTGTTGAGACGTCTTCTTAGCTCCCTGTCAAGGGTTGCCACGATGTAGCCCCTGTGCGAGAGCCGGACAAGCATATCGTCAACACCCAGACCCCTGTCCATACCCTCTATTTTTAAGTTTTTTGCTTTGACAAGGGCCTTGGCTATCCGTGCTGCAATTTTGTGCTTATTTTTATCTTTTTCGATTATTTCGTCAAGTTCATAAAGCGTTCCTCTCAGGACGGCCACTTTATAAGGGAAATCCGTGCGCCTGTCAAGCTCCAGGAATATGTCTATCCCGAACTGGCCGGGAATCATCAGAAAATTCGTGTCCAGCACAATTGTCTTTCGCATCCCCTGCCTGGTTCTTGCGTGCTATTTAAAAAGCTTTGCCAGTGGCAGGCTGTTTTGCATCTGTGATGCGCAGTGGCGGTTAAATTACACAGTATCCCTATTGCAGGGCGCCATGCATCAGGAAAGCCTCCTGAATATTTCCTCCATCATAAGGCTGTCCTTCCATGTGCGGGGAGATTCGGAAATGATTGTTATGCTGATTTCTGCGTCAATTATGCGGCGCGCAAGCGGGGTGAAGAACTCCTCAGTCAGGTTCTCATGACGGATTTCGCCCTTCTTGCCATAGCTTATACCGGAGCAGTGAGAATGTATGCCCTTTATACCGCTTACCTGGCTGATTACGTCCTTCCAGCTGACTTTTCCCATGGATCTTGCATAGATATGTGCAAAGTCAACGCACAAAAAGCATCCTGTCTCATCGCGCAGCCTCAGCAACTCTTCAAGGGTCCCGAACTGGCCTGCCCTGCCGGTTGTTTCCGGAGCAAGTCTCACGCCAAAACCCCTTTTCCTTACCTCATCATGCATTTCCTGCACAGCCTGGCTAACCATCTCAAAAACTTGGGCCCGGGGCCTGCCCATGTAATAGCCCGGGTGGAACACAACATTTTGCGCACCCATCTGGTGTGCGCGCTCGCAGCTGGCAATTATGCGCGCAATGCTTGCCGACCTGGTTAGGGCGTCCCTTGCCGCAAGGTTGACAAAATAGGGTGCATGCACGCTCAGCTGCACAGCGGTTTTGCGGTTTTCCTCCCCTATCTGCAAAGCAGCGCGGCTCTGCATCCTCACGCCGTGCGTGAACTCAATCTCCAGGGCGCCGAGGCCCAGGCTTTTCACAAAGTGGAGGCCCTGTACAGTGCCCATGCCCGTGCCTGCAGGACCAAGGACTATCATTTGACGAGCTCAAGGTTTATGAAATACCTTGAGAAGTGGTTCACAACTGTTGAGAGGACAAGAGAGTATATCATGAACAGCAGGCTCAGGTTCAGTATCTGGGTTGCCCCGGGTATCTCGGAAAACGGGATGCTGCCCAGGCTTTCAGATAGCGTGAGCGTGGATAGCGTAAAGACCATTACAGCCACAGCTATTCCCTTTGGAAAGTTTAGGGTCAGAAATATCCTTTCCCGCACAGTATAGTTTTCCCTGATTGTTGATGCATACACTGCCATGGAGCGGATAGCTGTATATACTGCGAAAAGGATTATTGAGTTAAACAGAAAGGACCAGTCGCGCAGCGGGACAGGAATCATTAGCCCGACGAGCACAAAGACAAGTATCATCAGGGAATTGCCGAATGTGCTTGAGAACTCAAAGAGGACGTCCTTTTTCTTGACATAAAAATTGCCGAAAAACAGCCCAAGTATTGTCACCGCCAGGACTCCGTTGCCGTTCAGGTTCTCGGCAAGTATGTAGGTAAGAAGGGTAAATGTTATGAGTATTATCGGCGAGAGGGTCCTGGAGTAGTAGTTTCTGAGCAGCTTTGATATGGCAATCCCCATGAGAACGCCTGCGCCCATGCCTGTCACAAACTGCTGGAGGATGCCCAGGCTCTGGCTGAACACGCCCACAATGCCGACAGTGCCCGAGCCTATCTGCTCGACTATGCTAAGTGTAATGAAGGGGAGAAGCACTGTGATGGGTGTGTTTATAATGCTTTCAACCTCAAGAAGCATGGCAACCTTGTTAATCTTGCCCTTAAACACTGAGAGCACGGCATCCGCGCTCGTCCCTGACATAAGGGTGCTAAATATCAGTGACACAAACACATTGTCAACGCCAAATATGACTGATGTGGAAATTGTCAGAAAGACTATGTTTAGCAGGAGAAAGCTCACAGCTATCTTGGACGCTGTCAGCGTCAGACTGTCAAACTCCCTCCACTTGAAGCGCGAGGAGCCGTCAAAGACAACAAGAACCAGAGCCAGTATGCCTATGGCATTGATAAATATTGCCGGGAAGGAAATGAACTTCTCGCCCTGGTAGGTAAGGCTGCCCAGAAATATGCCTGCAATAAGAAGCATCAGGATGTTGGGAACTTTGAGCCGCGAAGAAATCATGGTGAAGATAATGCCAAACATAAGCACAATTGTCAGATGCGTAAGGATTAGCAGTGTCTCCATAATCAGCCCCTTTTTAAATGGCTTTGGGCATGGTTATATATTAAGCTTGCGCTTGCAGCCTGCGCCTGAGCGCCGTACCTTTTGGCCATTAACTCCCGGCATAATCTGTGTGCGTCCCGCAGGCGGCTGGGTCTGTCATCATAAATCAAATCCTTAAATCAAGTCCTTCTTTTATCCTGGCAAATTCGTCAAGAAAGGATGCGGCAAAGTCCGCATCGTGGACTATAAGGATATTCTCAAAGTTTTTGTAGATGCCGTTGTTTGACGGGTTCATTGAGCCTGTGACAACAGTTTCCCTGTCAATGATAAAGACCTTGTGGTGCATGTTGTAGGGGCTTGTGTCAAGTGCAGCATCAACGCCAATTTCCCTGAGCATGGCGTACTCTGAATATTTGCTGGCCTGGCTTTTTTCAAAAATCCCCTCAACATGAACGCCCCGCTCATGCGCCCTTGCAATCGCGCTGCCTATCTCATCGTTTGTGAAGCTAAATGTCATGAAAAACACCGACTCTTCAGCGCCCTCAATCAGCCCTGTTATGGTTGCAGGGCTGCAGTCGCGCGGGCAGAAATAGTTTTCAACCAACACCCCCTCTATGACAGCCCGGGGCCTGGTTCTTGAGGCTTTTCCGCTGACTATTGTGCGGTACTCCCGCAGATAGTTTTCTGCAATTGTCTCAGATTTCAGGACAACAAGGTTGTTGTCATTGTAATTTAGACCCCTACGTGTCGGGTTGGTGCTTCCTGTTATGACAACACTGCTATCCAGGACGCAGAACTTGTGGTGCATCTGGCGGCCGGGCGGGCCTCTTTTGTATGCAATCCCTGCCAGCTCGCTTCCCTGCACTTTGTGGTCAACAAGCAGTAACGCACCCTTTTGTGACAGCGCACTGATGATTTTTTGCTCGTCAAGGTCATAGAATGCACAGACCACAGTGCTGGCATTCCCTATGTATCCCAGCATCAGCCC
>CAZFZC010000096.1:0-4980 GCA_964523155.1 uncultured Methanosarcinales archaeon | reverse complement strand
GTCATCATAAATCATCGCAGTTTCCGCCACTTGGCAGCAGGACTCAGCGCGGCTGTGCAATGGCTGAGAGCTCGGCACCCAGAAAGAAAATTATGGCAGTGTAGTACGCCCAGAGCATGACAAGGACAATTCCCCCGGCTGCCCCGTACAGTGTTGAAGGGGCAAGAGTGTTTGTCATTATCCTGAACGCGTAGTTTCCGATGACAAAGAGCGCCCCTGCCAGAATACCGCCCAGGCATGCGCTTCTCCACGGAACCCTGCAGCTGGGTATTACCCTGTAGCCAATGGCAAAGAAAACGGACAGAAGGGCCATTACCGCAGTATAGTAGGCAACGGCAATACCAGCCCTTGGCACCCCGAGGAGCCCCAGGGCAACTTTGTCGAAATACGAGAGAAATGAGTTGAGGGCGAATGCCAGCAGCAGAAGAAAGACAAGGGCAATCTCAAAAAGGGTTGAGAAGAGCCCGCTCTTAAGGGTTGCAAGCAGGCCATTCTTCTGCCTGACCCCAAAAATCTTGTTCAGGGCAGTCTGAATTACCACAAAGGCCCTGGCAGCGGAAAATACCAGGATTATGATTGCCGCAACCCCCCATACAGAGCTGAAATTTTCCTGCATGTTCCCAAGTATGGTTGCAAGAACGCTTTCAGAGCCGCTGCCGAAGATTCCCGCAAAAAAAAGCAGGTATTTTTCGCGCAGCGCATCGCTCCTTGCAAAAAACCCTATCAATAGCATTGCAATCAGCAGCATAGGCCCGATGGAAAAGAGAGAGTAGTAAGCGAAGGCTGCTGCGTGCACGCCCAGCCTGTCCTTCTGGAACTTTTCATAAACCCTTGCAGCATATTGTTTTGCCATAATGAACAGGCAGATGCCCGGATATAAAAATTTTTACACAAGCAGCCTCTTGTCTCTCATGAGGACTTTTCCGCCTACTATTGTTTCACACACATTATGTCCGTTTGCACAGTACACAATGTTACTGGCAACATTGTTGATTGGCAAGAGCCCGTCCAGGTCAAGCGTTATTATGTCGGCCTTCATTTTGGGCCTGATACAGCCAACATCGTCCATTCCAAGGCACTTTGCGCCGGATATTGTGGCCATGTCCAGCACAAGCTGGTAAGTCATGGCTTTTGGGTCAGAATTGTTGTGCTTGTGGAGCAGCGCTGTAACCTTTAGCTCCTCGAATAAGTCCAAATCGTTGTTGGATGCAACACTGTCAGTGCCAAGGCCAACATTGATCCCTTTCCCCAGCATACGCACAACAGGGGAAACCCCGCCGCTTGCAAGCTTCATGTTGCTTATGGGGTTATGGCTGACAGAGCAGCCCCTCCTTGCCATTATCTCAATCTCCCCGTCGTCAACGAATATGCAGTGAATGAGCAGGGTCTTTTCTGAAAGAAAGCCAATCCTGTCCAGGTAGCGTATTGGTGTTGTGCCTTTCTCCTGCACAATGCTATCCACCTCTTTTTTGGTCTCAGATATGTGTATGCGCCTCCACAGCCCGTGTCGTTCGCTTATCTGCACAATTTGCCTGAGGAGGCTCTCGCTGCACCTGTAGGGCGAGTGGCCTGCCACAAGAAACCCGACAAGCCCGTTCCCCCTTGACTCAAGCAGCCTGTCAATGTGCTTGAGATGCTTTTCCTTGGTGACAGTTGAGGAGACAAAGGCCCGCAGGCCGAGCTTCTGGAACACTGCAATCCTTTCAGGGGCAAACCTGTAGCTGTCATAGACAGTGGTTGTGCCGTTCCTGATGCATTCCCTTGCTCCCTCTTCTGTGTTTTTGATAATCCTGTCAGCGTCAAGCCCTTCCTCATGCGAATTCACAATACCAAGCCATGTGAAGAAAGCCTCATCATCGCATATCCCCTTCAGGGAGTGCATGCCGAGATGGGCGTGTGTGTTGATTAGGCCGGGCATAACGATTTTGTTTCTGCAGTCTATTCCGCTGCCTTCAAACCTGCCTATTGCCTTGATATACCCGCCATCAATCAGAATGTCTTTGTCCCGCAGGACCCTGCGTTTCTCGTCCTGAGTCACGATATAGCTACAATCCTTCAGTAACATGAAAAATGGTGCAGGCAGGTGGTATATAAGGCTTGCGGGAAGCTAACGGTCATGTGAACCTGTAAACCATTGCGTTTGTGTTCATGCCTGCGCCGACGCTTGCAAACACTGCAATGTCGCCTTTCTTGAGCGTGTGCCCGGCAAGCCTGCCCTTGAGAATAAGGTCAAGCATTGTGGGAATAGTTGCTGTAGAGCTGTTGCCAAGCCAGGAGATTGTCATGGGCATCTTTTCCAAAGTATCAGAATCTCTGTACATCCGCGACATAGCGCTTCTGTCAAGCCTTTCGTTCGCCTGATGAAGAAGAACCTTTGCAACCTGGTCCTTTTGCACACCTGCCCTGCCAAGGGCTTCATAAACCACCTGCGGCAGAGTTTTCAAGGCATACCTGAATACATTATGTCCGTCCATTTTGATGAAAAGCTCGTTTTCATCGTAGTCCGGATTGTTTGAAGGACCCAGCCACAGCATTCTGTACTCCCTGTAGGTGTCGCTCACTGCAGCGTGGGCAAGAACCCCGACAGGCTCATCTGACTTCACAGCCGAGAAAACCGCTGCCCCTGCTCCGTCCGCAAATATCGCTGAGTCCTGGTCATGGGGGTCGCACATGCGCGACAGCACCTCCGCCCCTACCACAAGAACGTTCTGTGCAAGGCCCAGGCGAATGTAGCAGTCGGCCTGCATTGCTGCCTGTACCCAGCCCGGGCAGCCAAAGGGCAAATCATAGGCAGCGCAGCCCCTGTTTCTTATGCCAAGCCTGTGCTTGACCCTGGCAGCAACTGTCGGGACAAAATCGCACCTTCTGTTGCCTGGCTTGACATCTCCGAAATTGTTTGCAACAATGAGATACTCAAGGGTTTCAGGGTCGCCTTTCCAGGAGGAGAGCGCGTCTTTTGCAGCAAGGGTAGCAAGGTCGCTTGTAACCATTTCTCTGGGAGCATACCTTCTCTCGCGTATGCCTGTTATGTCCTGCAGTTTTGAGATAATGTCTGCTGGCGCCCTTTTGTCCCGCACGCCTTCCCGCGTGTATATTTCCCTTTCAAGAAAACTGTCATTGCCGACAACTATTTCAGGGATGTATGAACCTGTGGCTGCAATGACTGAATATGCCTGCATTCAATTTCGCAAGACGTAGGGGTTTATATTAATAGCGGCTGAAGCCCGCAACAGTATTTGCAGTGCAGAAGCAATGTTCGTGTTCCTTGTGGCTGTCTGCCTGTCTTATGCCCTAATAAAGAAACACCCACGCCCGGATGCAAAAGGCATTTTATTTATAGGTAAATCAGAGGATGTATGTCCCCCCATCTATTTATTAAGAACTGTAGTCAGATACAAGCCTTAATGACCTCCTTGCCAGCCCAAAGGTTGCAGTATTAGGCCCATATGCGCAGGCAGTGTAACAAGAATAGCCCCGCTCGGATTCGAACCGAGGTCCCCGGATCCAAAGTCCGAGATGATTGGCCGCTACACTACGGGGCTGCAGTCCGGGAAAAAACCACAGGAGATTTATAAAGGTTTATGTTGCAAATCGCTTTAATGCCTCCTCCTCCATAAAATGCAGCTCTCCTGGCACAACCAGGCACTGCGGGTATATGCCGATATCGGTTTTCATTATCTCTGAAAGCCTTGCATACAGTATCCTGGGATTTGGCGAGCCAAGCCCAGCACAGGCAACCCCATTAAAATCGTCAATGTGCGAAAGCAGGTATTTGCATGCCTCTTTTGCGCTCATCAGCCTCTCAGGCGTTATGTCAAGCAGAAACAGGGTGTGCAGCCCGGCCTTCCGGTTTTTCCTGAATACCTCAACAGGGCTCTGCACATTATTATTTTCAAGAGGTATGCTTGCAACCCTGCCGAACTTGTATAGCTCAAGCCCGGTTTCGCCAACTGCGGTCAGGACAGAGGCATTGTGCACAACTTCAGTGCGCACGCCCTTCCCCTGCGCAGCAAGCAGGAGTGAGAGGTGCGTCGTTGCTGAAAGAGGGTCGCCGCAGACAAGCATAGCCGTGTCATGGCGCTTTGCACAGTCCAGGATTACTGATGCCTCCTCGACAAGCGCCCTGTCAGCAAGAATCAGAGGGCACCCATAGAAGTCCTCCAGTTCTTTATGCGTGCACCCAGGCCTTGATGTATAGGCTTCAAGGAACACGCTTCTGCACTTCCTGACTATGTCAAGGCCCCTCACAGTAATGTCCCTTGCGTCCCAAAGCCCTATCCCTATTATGTATAATGCCATTGCCTCTGCGGTTCAGAGCAGGAATATAAAAAGCTTTAGTCCCCTTCAAACTCGGTCAGGTGGAATATTTTGTACCCAAGCTCTGCGAGCCTGCGTGAGCCTCCAAGGTCCGGCAGGTCGACCACGCAGGCAACCTCAAGGACAGTGCCGCCGAGTTTCTCAATCAGTCTGCAGGCTGCAATCGCAGTGCCGCCTGTCGCAATAAGATCGTCAACCAGAACAACCCTTGCACCCCTGCCCAGGGCCTTGCGGTTCATCTCAATGTGGTCTGTGCCATACTCCAGCTTGTATGCCTGGCCAACGACCTCGGGCGGAAGCTTGTCCTTTTTCCTTGCAGGAACGAAGCCAACGCCCAGCCTGTCAGCAAGCACCGCACCCATTATGAAGCCCCGTGCCTCAATGCCTACGACAAAATCAACCTGCATGCCCCTGTACTGCCTGTAGAACTGCTCATTCATCTCACCAAACCCCTCAGGATCCCTAAGAAGCGTTGTTATGTCCCGAAACATGATGCCCTTCTTCGGCCAGTCAGGCACTGTCCGGATTTTGTCCTTAATCATTTCGCATCAGTTTTACTGTCTCAACCAGCAGCCCTGTCACCTTTTCAACATTTGAGCTGAAGACGTTTATGACCTCTTCTATTGTTACAGGCTTTTCATCCTCCTTCCAGGTGTCATAGTC
>CAZFZC010000095.1:0-4982 GCA_964523155.1 uncultured Methanosarcinales archaeon | reverse complement strand
CTCTCCTCTTCCTGTAGAATCTCCCACTTTTCAACAGCCTCGCTGATATCCTCAACAAGGTCTTCTGCGTCGTCCCCATCCATTGACCTGTACATATCCTCCATGACCTCGCTGACCTTTGCCCACAGCTCGTAGTCCCTGTCAGTGTCCAGCTGAATCTGCCTGATTTCCTTCTGGACATCCGCAGGCAGCAGTGGGACGACTGCCTCGAAGAAGCGCTCCTTCCTGTTGTCAATTCGCCAAGGGTAGCTTTTCTCATAGGCAATGTAGAGGTTTTTTTGGCTCATGTACATGGTGCTTGAGTGGCCAAGGAGATATGTTTCGGCTGAGGCACTGCCGCTTTCCATATTAAGGGCTGAAACTGTGTGGAATACGTGGTTGTCTCCTGTATCATCAAAATAGTATATTTCCGGCCTTGCAGCCACGCCTTCAGCTGTGCGAAGCAACGGCACGTCCACATAGTGGTTGTAATAGTACACATAGTCCCTGACAACAAAATACACATAGTCGCCTATCATCCTGCTCTCGAAATACTCGCCTGTCATGGAGTACTGCCCGATGAGCCTGGGATTTTCTCTGTCGCTTATGTTGTAGAGAAGCACCTCGGTCTGCCTTACTTGCCTCGGCCGCGGCATGTAATCATACGGGCTGATGCCAAACACCTCGTCGTCGTCCTCTGTGAACACAACCAGCCTGTCACTGTTGACAAAGAGGTTGCGTGGCCTGCCTGTCAGCTCATCCTGGAACACAACCTCCGCGTCCTGTGCAGGATATGCGTTTATTATAACAAGGTCGTCCTGGTTCACCATGTAGATGTACTTGCCGTCGTTTTTCACGATGTCTGCCTCATCCACGCCTGCAACCTGGATGTTTGTCTCTGAATACTCTGTGGCTCCGAAAGCCTGCGGGGCGGCTTTTGCTGCGCCTGAATCCATGGCCAAGCCTTCCATCATTACAGCCCCCCTGGATGAGAAAGAGGTGTACCCGGGCCCGGTGCCGGATTTTTCAAGGTATTCTATAAGCTCACCAACATCGGCAAACTTGTTCACGCCCTCAGGCAGAACCTGTACCTTTGTTGTGACTGTTGTCCCCTGGGGTTCTGTCTGTGTCTGGACAGTTGCGCATCCCGCAACCAGGGCAAGAGATATTGCTGAAAGCATCACCAAAAGCGTTGTGTTTTTCATTTTTACCTCCTTTTGCGCACTGACAGGCGCATTTTGTTATTAAATATTGCTGAATTTGCCTTTATAGTGGGGCAGGTAAAGGCATGCTGGTATATATACCCAGAAGAAGGCTTCAACAGAAACTGAAGCTACAGGACTATCTGGTGCTGCGAAAACTGGTCTTTCTCGTGCGGGCTCAGCCTGCCATTCATAATGTATTCATCCAGGGGGGCTTTTGAATAGCTGATGAGGTTCTGGTACAGGCTGTCCCCGGAAATTGCAGCGGCAATGTCCCTGGCTGCCCCTGTTATAAGGCTGTCGGGATTGAGCTGCTCCAGTTCTTTGGGCAGGCCTGATTGCACCCTGCCAAGCTCAACAATCCTGTACATTTCCAGGGCATCCGCATCCCTGAAGGAATACGCAACCTGCCTGTTTGTATGCGGACCCAGGCTGGCCATAAAATCCCCCTTTGGTTTTGGATGGTGGAAAATTGAGTCAACAATTGTGCCAATGTCTGAATTGGGCCAGTATTTTGGGATAAGCTCCCGGGCGATTCCTGCGCCCCTCTCGCCGTGCCAGGTGTCGTGGTTGTCATTTATCCTGCCCAGGTCATGCATTTCTGTGAGCAGCAGCAGGTCAAAGAACTGCCATGGATCCATGTAGGGATACTCGCGCGAAGCTATCCTATATGCCAGGCTGCGTGTTCGGCCTATATGGCTGTACGAATGCATCTCGTGTATGCAGGCCGGGGCGTGGCTGTTCACAATTGCCTGCACCCCGAGCAAGGTGTATTTTGCGTCAGCAGGCAGGCCCTGCATCCTGTTGAATACAAAGGCCTTTGACTCCTCCAGGTACTGTTCACTGAGTAGCTGTTCCCTCATGCCCTGGCAGATGAACTCATGCTTTATTAACCTTGCCATACAGCCTGTCACCTATGTAGTGTAGGTTCTTGGCAACCTTGCCTTTTTCCATTGAAAGAATGGCCCTGCTGCAGTACAGCGCAAGCCCTATCATCAGGGGCTTTTTGTGCGTAACGTCCCTGGCAACCACGACATCGCCTTCGCATATACCCCTGTCCAGGCTGACAATCCCGGGCCGCATGAGGTCTGCACCGGCAACAAGAAACTTTATTGCACCCATGTCAACAACAATCTCCTTTGGCATTACCAGCAGGTCGGGAAGAAGCGGAAAGACTGTGCTGCCAACCTGCGCCAGAACAGCCTGGTTGTCCCTTAGGTAGAGCACATGCTCGTCCTGCGCAATGCTTATCCTGTCGCGCTTGTCAAAAGGGGCCTGGCCAAACTGCAGAAGGAGCCTCTGGTTAAGCTCCCTTATCTCTGATTTTGAGAGGCTTTTTGACTTCAATTTGCAGCTGTAAACCGCACCAGTATATAAACCTGCCCCGGGCAGCCTGTTTTGGATTGAGGAATTGCGTTAAATTTTTAAATAAGTGCAGGTTAATTGCGCCTGATATGAACGAGTTAACCAGGTCAGTTATAATCGGAAGAAAGAAGAGAAGCGAGGGGTATTACCCTTGCTTTGTGCATTTCTTCAACATTGACGACCCGCACAAGACAGGCAAGGTGCCTGAGAAGATGCTTGAGTTTGACAAAGTGCATAAAGTCATAATAGAGGGCCTGGACATCAACTACCTTCTGGAAGGAAACGACATAGTCATCAACTGGCTTGAGTCTGTCAGCATAGAGGAAAAGGGCCCGCATCTGTACATCAGCGGAAAGCAGACGAAAGCAAGGGAATGATTTCTGGGATGCTTCCTATTGTCCTGTCAGCCATGCTGAATTTTTCTGCTCTTGTCGTATGTGTGACTGCTACAGCATACATCCCTGCTTTTTTTGCCGCAATTATCCCGTTTATGCTGTCCTCCACAACCACACAGTCCTTAGGTCCTACATCCAGCCTGCCTGCGCACGCAAGGAAGATGTCAGGCGCAGGCTTTGGGTTGGCCACGTCCGAGTCAGTGACTACTGCATCAAAACCCAGCTCCAAAAGGTTTTTGCCAAGCGAGAGAACCACATGCTCATAGGGTGTCATTGTGGCAAGGCCGAGCCTGTAGCCTTTGCTTCTGAGCGCAGCGACTGTAGCCTTAACTCCCTCAAACAGGGGGACTCCTGTAGCTAGCCTTTCTGCTGCAAGAGCACGTTTCTCCCTGGCAACATCCCGCGCGTCAGCCTGCAGGCTGTACCTTTCCGAAAGATAGTCGGCTATCATCGGCGTGTCCATGCCGTTTATCTCGTCAAAGATGTCTTTTGTCAGGCTGAAGCCGAACCTGCGAAGAACCTCTTCCCAGACCTTGTAATGCACAGGGATGCTGTCAAGTATCGTGCCGTCCATGTCGAAGATGACTGCCCTCATGACTGTGCTTGCCATATCCCTGTTTAAAAAGCTATCCTTCTGGCGAAATCTCTGCTGGCAACAGGGCAGTTCAGATGTTAAGGTCAAAGAATATCCTGATGTCCTTATGCACAGCCGGGTGGCTTATGCCAAACAGGCTTGAGTCTATAAGGAAATCCGCAGAAATCCTGTCCTGGGTCCTCTCTGCCGGGAAGCTTATGGTCTTTGTGACCCCGCGAAGCGTAAGCTCGCCTGTGACTGTTGTGCCCACTGAGTCTGAGGTAAACGTGATTTCAGGGTATTTCTCGCTGTAAAAAAAATTGTCTGATGCAAGGTCTTTGTCCAGTGCAGATATGCCTGTCTTCACGCTTGATGCGTCGGCAGTAAGCAGGACACTGTCTATATTGTCCCCTGATTTGCCCACAAGCGCACGCCATCTTTCAAAAGTGCCACTGTGGCTCTTGCCAGGACCATAGCCTTCAAAGCCGAACTCCCCGCTGGCAGGGGTTATCTCTGTTCCCTGTGTTGCCACCCGCTCTGTATCAGCAACAACCAACGCCTCCGGTGTATCCGCCGGCGGGCTGCTGCAGCCCGCAACAAGCACAAGAGCCAGAACAAGTATTGCTTTTTTCATGCTGTCACCCTCCATATCGAATATGCAAATATTGCAAGGTTGATGAGATAAGTGGCATGACAGACCAGGCAGATCTTCCTTATCCGAAAGTAGCTGACATAGGCGAGATAAGCTGTCATGAGAATCGCAGGAACAGAGACAGCAAAGGCAAGCGCGTAGAGGCCAAAGTGCGCAAGGATGCCTACAAGAACATAATAGAGCAGCCCGAGAACTGCGTTTGGCAGTCCGAAAACATGCGAATACTCTGACCTGGCGACTGCAGTGCAGCTTGCTGTATCTGTAATGTCACATACAGCCTTGTATTCTTTGTGGCCTCTGACCTTCCAGTCAACATAGAGCAGATAGGCTGAAAGGAGAACTCCAAGGATTGCGCCTGCAACAATTATCATAGCCAAATAAGGGGAACCGCAGGACATATAAACCTTGGCTTTAACTCCCAAATCAGCTTTTTATGAAACCGGTTATGAACTGCATGGGGCTTTTTCGTTCGTGGAGGACCTGATAGAGCTGCAATACCAGGGGAGCATCCACGCCGTGCTTGCGCACAAGCTCCCTTGCAACAGACGCTGTCAGATAGCCCTCTACAGACTTTTTCTCTTTTTGCATTCTTGCCAGCGCGTCCCGCGGAGTAACGCCGCTGCCGATGAGCTCACCAAGCTCCCGGTTCCTGGAGGCACCAAAACAGGTTGTCATGAGGTCGCCGAACCACGCCTGCCCACCTGGGTTGAATGTGGCCTTTTTAGCACCCATCGCCTCAGCAAGCCCCTTCATCTCTCTCGCAGCAGCGCTGACATAGGCGCTCTTTGAGCTTTCGCCGTAGCCCAGGCCGTCAA
>CAZFZC010000094.1:2319-5002 GCA_964523155.1 uncultured Methanosarcinales archaeon | reverse complement strand
CCCCTTTCTACAAAGAAATACAAGTTTGAGGCTCTGCAGATTCTTCCCCTGGTTGCCAAGGGCATCCTGAAGATAAAAAGCGGCAGGGAAATTGACGAGGCTGCAGACAGGCTGCTTGAGCTTGCAAACAGCTGCTACTCTGCCAGGGGCAGCAGCCTGAGGATTGTTCACAGGGGAGAAATGGAGGTGCTTGCCTGCGCCCTTGCCTGTGGATGTGACACTGTGGTAATCGATGAGCGCACAACCCGGAGCCTTGTTGAGGACCCAACAGCACTTGGCAGGTACCTTGAAAAAAAGCTCCACTCCAGGGTTGAGGTTGACAGACAGCGCCTCTCGCAGCTTCAGGAACAGCTTTCAGGGCTTCATGTTGTGCGCAGTTTCGAGCTTGCTGTTGTTGCATATGACATGGGGCTCCTTAACATTTTTGCGCAGAAGGACGCAGGCAACTTTGTCCCGGACATCAGGAAGGCGGTTCTCGAAGGCGTGCTCTGGGCAATAAAGCTTGCAGGCTGCTCTGTTCGCTCAGAAGACATATACCAGGTTATTGACTCATATTCAGAAGAGGGAAAGGAGAACATACAGAATCAGGCTGAACAGGACCGCACCTGAAAGCATCGCTGCTGCAATGACTCCCGGGCTGTGGTGGTATATGCTTGCCTTATGGTCAAAATAGTATCTTACTGCCTTTTCCACCTCGGCCTCGCTGTGCCCCCTTGCAAGCTTTTCCCTTATCTTGTCCATGCTGTGGCCTGTTTCTGCCATTCTTTCAATGTAATGGACAAGCCTCCTCTCAGTTCCCACCAGAAAGGATTTCTCCGTATGCATAGAGCCAACCTGGCTGAGCTAGTATTTATAATTTGCTGTGTATTTATATCAAAAGTTTTATATACTAATAATCTTTATAATATAACAGTATACATATAAGTATACAAAAAGAAGTGAAGATGCAGGCATATGGAAATTGTCTATTACGGCGGTGCTGGAGAGGTTGGCAGAAGCTGCATATGCATTGACGGCAGGTTTCTCTTTGATTCGGGCATAAAGATCAGCGAAGAGGGAACTGAATATCCCTGTGACTTTGACAGGTCGCGAATAGAGGCGGTGTTTGTCAGCCATGCTCACCTTGACCATACGGGCGCGCTTCCGGCTTTCAACCACAACGGCCTTAACTGCCCTATCCACTGCACGAGGATGACCCGCGACACAGCAAAGATACTTCTCAAGGACAGCCTGCACATAGAATTGCTGGAGAACCAGCATCCCGGGTATTCAAAGGAAAACATCTGGAACATTCTCAGCCTGGTTGAAACTGTTGAATACAGCAGGACCTACAGGCTCAGGGATGCAGGTTTTCGCTTCCTTGATGCAGGGCACATACCAGGCAGCGCATGCGTTCTCCTTGAGTATGCGGGCAAAAGGATACTGTATACCGGAGATATTAACACAATAGACACCCGGCTGATAAGGGGCAGCAGGCTAAGCCTTTCGGATGTTGACGTAATGATATGCGAGGCAACATATGGCGACAGGAACCACCCTGAAAGGAAAAAGACAGAAGACGCCTTTCTTTCAGAGGTTACAAAAACACTTCGGGCCGCAGGCTCGGTGCTTGTTCCTGCCTTTGCAGTCGGCCGCAGCCAGGAGGTCCTCATGATACTGGCCAGCCGCAGGCTTTCTGCCCCGGTTCATCTGGACGGCATGGCAAAAAAAGTCTGCCGGCTCTATCTCAGGCAGCCGCAGTGGATACGAAGCGAGGCGCGGCTCAAGGATGCCCTTGCCAGAACCCATGTCATAAGGGACTGGAGGGACAGAAAGAGCTGCCTGAGGGAGCAGGGCATATTTGTGACAACATCAGGCATGCTGGAGGGGGGCCCTGCAATGGACTATCTGGGCGCCCTGTACCATGATCGGCGAAGCAGCATACTCATGACCGGGTTCCAGACCGAGGAAAGCAACGGCAGGCTTCTCCTGGAGGAGCAGAAGGCATACATTGACGGCCTGCGAACAAGGGTTAGGTGCAGGGTGCAGAAGTTCGACTTTTCTGCGCACGCAGGAAGAAAGGAGCTCCTAAGCCTTATCCGGCAGCTGGGCCCAAGGCATCTTGTGCTGGGGCATGGCGACATAGGTGCCATTGCAAGCCTTGGCAGCGCTGTGCCGCAGAAGACCAAGGTGCATATAGCGAGAAACAACGAGGCAATCCAACTGGACTGAGGTGGTAAGAATAAAATTCAGGGTAAGGGACATAATCGGGTCAATTGATGAGGAGGACCTGTACAAGATGCAGGCAGACCTGGCCAAGGGAGGGCTTTATCTGAAGAAGCTTGTGGATGACAGGATAAAAGAGCAGCAGAATGCCAAAAGGCGCTTCTGCACCACATGCGGCCGTGCCCTTGAGGACAACTACAGGACATACACCCTGCTCTTTGGGCCCGAGGACTTCAAGAAAAAGGCAAGCTTCTGTGAGGTTGACTGCCTGGAATATTTCCTGAGCGGACTTAAGGCTGCGAAAACCGGGGAGGTGGAAAATGGCGTACAAGGACATAATCCGCGTGTTTGACGAGCGAAGGGAAAAGCTTGCATCCCTTCTTGCTGACGACAGGCTGGACCTAAAGGAGGAAAGGGCGCACCAGATACAGGGCGCAATCGATGAGATTGAGCTCTTTTTGCTTACGCTGCGCCAGCA
>CAZFZC010000094.1:0-2309 GCA_964523155.1 uncultured Methanosarcinales archaeon | reverse complement strand
GACGATCAGGAACGGGATCGACAGCACCTGGATCGCCAGCCCGACCAGCCCCGACTTCAGGGGATCCGCGGCGGCCGTCGCGGCGATCCTCTCCACCGGCCGCGGCGCCAGCACCAGGACCAGGCAGTGCAGAGGAATTTTCTGGCAAGCCTGGAACTGCCGAGGGAGAAAAAAGGCCTGTTTGCCAGGGTGTTTGGCAGCAGGAGCACAAGGAACTTCAGGCTTTCGGAAAGCTACAGGCAGGCCCAGGAATAAGATGAAGGACAAGCCCCCAAGCAACGATGAGGTCTATGAGGCCTGGAAGGACTTCATAGAAAAGCGCAACACGTACAGGAACAATAAACATTAATACAATCTGTTTGTCCCGTGGGGGATGGATTACTACGCCGAAATAGGGGAGTATATCAGGAAGCACAGGCCGGCAAAGGCCAATCTTGGCAAAATGAAACTGGCGCTGTGCAGGAAGCACGGCCTAAGGTACATACCCACAGACATAGAGATTCTGCTCAACCTTTCAGATAGGGAATTTTCTGCTGCAAAGGGCATATTGCAGACAAAGCCTGTGCGCAGCCTCTCAGGAATAAACACTGTTGCAGTAATGAGCAGGCCTGCAGAGTGCCCGCACGGCAAATGCATAACCTGCCCCGGCGGGCCTGGCAGCGTATTTGGCAGGGTTCCGCAAAGCTACACAGGTGATGAGCCCGCAGCACGAAGGGCAAAGAGGAACAGCTATGACCCTTATTTGCAGGTTATGAACAGGCTTGAGCAGTATGTGGCAGCAGGCCACCTTCCGCAGAAGATAGAGCTCATAATAATGGGCGGGACTTTCCTCTGCCGACCGCGGCGCTATACCGAAATGTTTGTAACAATGGCATTTAAGGCCATGAACGATTTTTCGCGGCTGTTTTTCAGGCCGGAACTTGACATAGCGTGCTTCAAGAAATTCTTCATGCTGCCTGGCAGGGTGGATGATGTGCAGCGCAGCCGTATCCTCAGAAAGCGCCTTCTGGCGCTTAAGGGGGAAAGCACCCTGCACAAAGAGCACAGGAGAAACGAGCGCGCATCTGTTAGGTGCATTGGCATGACAATAGAGACCAGGCCGGACTACGGGAGGGTGCAGGAGGGAAACCATATGCTTGCGCTTGGGGCAACAAGGGCTGAGATAGGGGTTCAGTCTGTTTATGACAGCGCCCTCAGAAAGATGAAGCGGGGTCACCTGCTTTCCGACACAGTCAATTCGTTTCGTGACCTAAGAGACCTGGGATTCAAGATAAACGCCCATTACATGCCGGGGCTTTTTGTATCTGAAAAAAAAGACCTCAGGGGTATGCTGAGGCTTTTTGACGAGGACCTGCGGCCCGACATGCTCAAGATTTACCCGTGCGTTGTAACAAGGGGGACAGGGCTTTATGACCTGTGGAAACAGGGGAGCTACAGGCCGCTCACCCCTGAAAAGGCAGCTGCTCTTGTGGCAGAGTTCAAGGCACATGTACCGAGGTACTGCCGGATAATGCGCGTTTGCCGCGACATACCTGCCCACAGGATTGTTGCAGGCGCAAACAAAACCAATCTGCGCCAGGATGTCATGGAAATAATGCGGCGCAGGGGGTTAAAATGCCGCTGCATCCGCTGCAGGGAGATACGCAGCCACAGGCCCGGCAGGCTCGCTCTGCATGTCGAGAGGTATTCTGCCGGAGGCGGGACAGAATTTTTTGTCAGCCTTGAGTCAAAAGGGCGCCTGGCAGGGTTCCTAAGGATGCGCTATCCGTCAGCAAGTCTGCGAAGCGAGATAACAAAGAAAACAGCCATAATCCGCGAACTCCATGTCTACGGCGAGGCAGCGGGACTCGGCGCAAAGGGTGCTGTCCAGCACAAAGGCCTTGGAAAAAGGCTGCTGGTGCATGCAGAACATCTTGCGCGGCAAAACAGCAGAAAACGGCTGCTCGTGATTTCAGGCGTCGGGGCCCGGGCCTACTACCGCAAAATAGGGTATCGCAGGATGGGGCCTTACATGTCAAAGCTGCTCAAGCCTGCTGCCAGTGCCTGAAAAAGCGCTCTGCCAAGTTTTTTTGACAGCAAGGCGCCCAGCCCAACAAAAGGATTGCGTGGCAGGTATTTGTGGCAGAATTCAGTGGGGCTCTTTGCAGCCTGATGAATCTTCTAATTCTGCCTAGCTTTGCGTTTTACGTGGCTGTTTTGCTGCGAACTGCAGTATATCCCGAATGCCAGGGGGATGTTATGAGCATATATCTCCTTGTGGCGTATGTATTCAAAAGCGCGGCTGTCGCGCTCCCTGAGCCACGAGAGCA
>CAZFZC010000093.1:0-5054 GCA_964523155.1 uncultured Methanosarcinales archaeon | reverse complement strand
GGTCCGTGCGCAAACTCAGTGACATCTGCCCTGCTTGGCAACCCCGAGGTCTGCACAGAAGGCTTCGAGGAGGGAAAAGCAATGCTTAAGCTTGTTGAAAGCGGAAGCAATGTGGCCCTGATTGTTGCCGGCTACAGCGGCAAAGACACCCAGCTTGCAAGCCAGCTACTGCAGAACTACGAGGACTATGAGCTGAGCGGCATGGAAATGGTCGCAACAACAGTCAGCGAATCTGCCCTCGCAGTCAACCCGGTAACTGAGGAAGCTGAGGAAGCTGAGGAAGCTGAGGAAGAGGCCGAGGAAGAAGCTGAAGAGACTGAGGAAGAAGCCTAAGGCTTTTTCTTTTTTTTATTTTCCATATATTATATTGTGCTTGGTTCTTGTGATTGTTACTGCCCGGCCGGTAAACGGCCTGACATGAATCAGTCTCCCGCGCGCAGTGCAGATTGTTTCACCTTCAAGCCGGCCGGGGCACACGGGTGTGCAGGCAACTTTTTCGCCCTTGCGCAAGGGCACAGGCGTCCTTGCAGTTGGGTGCACACCGAAGGATTCTGCGTCAAGCAGGAGGCGCACCCCCTTTTCCCTTTCCAGCTCCCCTAAAAGCCACCTGAACCTGTCCATGGGCATGGGCCGGACAGGGTTGCGTCCGCTCCTGTAGGCCATGAAGTTCTGTATTCCAATGCCCAGGCTGTGCTTTTTGGCAAAAGCAACAATTTGCCTGATGCCTTTCTCATTTATTCCCGGAAGAAGCAGGGGCGAAAGAATTACTTTCATGTGCCCTGCTGCAAAAACAGCCATTTTTTGCACATGGGCTGCATTGTAGCTGCAGCCTGCCATTCTTGATGCTGTCCTGCTGCAGGCTGCATTGATGCTTATGTTAATCTGGCCAAGACCTGATTTTGCCATATTCAGGATTCGCTTCTCTGTTAAGAGGGTGCCGTTGGTGTTTAGCGAAACCCTCCTGACCTGCCTTATCGAGCTAAGCCCGTGTATCAGCTCGCAGAGAGGCGCATAAAGGAGCGGCTCGCCCTGCGGGTTGATGTGCGCCTCAATGTCCGTATCCTTAAATGCTGCAAGCTTTGCAAATTCCCCAAGAATTGCGTCACTGCTGACAATATAGTCTGCAACAAGCTTATTTTCGGTTCCTTCGCCAACCGAGCAGTATATGCAGTTCAGGTTACAGCCTGTGGCAGGGCGTATCTCAATCAGGTTTGTGTTCCTGTCAATAAGCCCGAAATACCTGCAGCCGATAAGAGGCGGGCTGTGGATATAGTATGCCCTGCGGCCGAAAACACTGCGCAGGCTCAGCAGGCCCTGCTCAAGGATGCGAAGCGCAGCCTTTTCTGCCTTGCCTGCAGGCCCGCTTATATGCAGGCAGCCGCCACGAATCTCTGCTCCCTCAGGCAGCCTGAAGTCAAAATAAAAGTGCTTATGGAAAGTTGCGCGCACACCCTCCTCTGTCCTGGCAAAGCGCACGTCCCTGTATCTGAAGACCTGCATGCTGTCCTGGTGTTTGCCGGGGCTATTTAAAAACTGTGGCAAAATATATATACCCGGGCGAATCCTTTTGAGTCAGGGGGGGAAATGGCAGACATAAGCATAACCTATGAGACGCTCTTTGAGGTACTCAGGCGCGAGCGCCAGCGTGAGGAGCTTTCAGAGCTTTCGCCGACATTCTACAACGATGTTCAGACTTACCTGCGCGAAAAGAAAACCCTGCTGCCCGGCGCTCCTGACAGGAAAAAGGCAGAGATGCAGTTTGAAAATGCCGCAAGGCTTGCCCGGGAGATTTATGAGAAGCGCGAAAAAAAGATAATAGCAATGGCCCTTGCCAAGTCACGCACAGGAACAGACATACTCAACACCTCAGTGCTTCTGGATGCGGAAAAAACATTGTATGACGAGCTAATCGGGGTACTTTCCCGGCACCGCAATGCCCGGATAAAGTCATTGACAGACACATCCGGCACACAGCCTGTGCCCACAAAAGAGGCAGCGCCCCCTGCGCCTGCCATTCTGCGGGTAAGGTTTTTGCAGCCTGTGCCTAAGTTTGTAGGCAGGGAACTGGAAACATACGGCCCCTTTGATGAGAACGAGGAGGCAGACTTGCCCATTGAAATTGCCAACATCCTGGTAGGCAAGGGAAGGGCAGAGGCACTGGACATCTCTGCGAAGGAGTAATAAATACGTATTGCCCCGGTATATGCATGAAACCGGGGGTAAGGCTTCTTTTGCGCAGGATTAAGTAGCTTGAGGAGCACATCGGCCAGAGCATGCAGTATCCGTCAGGCTGGCCGAGGATGGACAGGTATTTCTACTGGCGCCAGCGCTGGCTGATGGAGTACATGTATGTTCTCATGGAAGACTACTACGGAAAAAGGCAGCTTGCAAAAACCCTGTTCGCCAGCAGGGATAATGGCACTGACGGGCAGGCGTCAAAACCCAGAAAGAAGCCAACGCGAAATGATGGTAAAGATTTATAAATAACCTCCTTTTCTTGCCAGCCAATGAAGATACCAAAAACAGTCAAGCGCCTCTGCCCCAAGTGCAAAAAGCATACTCAGCATAAGGTGACAATTGCCAAGAAGAAGACACCGGGCTCAGCGCACCCGCTTGGCAAGGGCAGCCAGAAGCGCCGGGAATTTGGCAAGGGTGTCGGAAACCTTGGCACAAGGGGGTCAAAGCCCGCTCTTTCCAAGTTCAAGATGACAGGCAAGAAGCAGACAAAAAAGACCGATTTTCGCTACGAGTGCAGTTCCTGCAAGAAGCAGCACACCCAGAAAAAAGGCAAGCGCTCGCGCAAGCTTGAGCTAAAGTAATTTAAATAACCCCTTCTTCTGATATTCTATGGACAACTGCATCTTCTGCAGGCTTTCAGCTGGAAGTGAGGAAAAAGTGTACGAGGATCCTGACTTTGCCGCTGTCCTTGACATAAACCCTGCTGCACCCGGCCATACAATTCTCTTCACAAAGGAGCACTACGCCCTCATGCACCAGATTCCCGCGCCGGTTCTTGCACGGATGCTTGCGGTTGCAAAGCAGATATCTCACGATATGCTGAGGAAGCTTAAGGTCCGGGGAACCTCGGTTTTTGCTGCCAACGGCAGTGCAGCAGGCCAGAAGGCGCCGCACTTCATAATTCACATAATACCGCGCAGCGGGGCAGACCAGGTGAATCTGCAAACAACAGGGCAGGCCGGGCCTGACTCGGAAACAGAAAGCATGCTGCGGCAGCAGCTAAGCGCACAAGAGGCAGGACAGCCCAGGATGCCTGAGCCTGACAGCCTTGACATTGACTCGCTTCGCAAGGTGGTAAATGGCATGTGAAATATGCAGCCAGGCAGAGCATGTGCTCATTGACGACGGCGCAGCTGTTGCATTTCTCGCTCCAAGGCCCCTGGCAAAGGGCCATGTTGTTATTGCGCCAAAGAGCCACTACCCCATACTTGAGAATGTTCCTGACGAAGTGCTCGGGGCAATGATGTCTGCTGCAAACAGGATAGGCATGGCCCTCTTTTCAATGGGGGCCAAGGGGACAAACCTGATAATAAACAACGGGACAGATGCAGGGCAGAAAGTCCCGCATGTCCACATGGACCTGGTTCCGAGGCAGGAGAATGACGGGATAGTCTTTTCCTGGGAGCCCATGCGGCCCCGCCCTGCGCAGCCAGGTGGGCCTGAGTCCGTGCCTTCTGTTGCAAAGCAGTCGGAAGAACGCCCTGAGCCAGAGCCCGATGACTACAGCTGGGCAAACCTTAGAAGGATACCCTGAAAAGGCGCAAAGCCCAGGAACGAGCTGCCCAAAAACGCAAGCAGAAAGCTTGGGACAAAGGGCACGCCTTCCTTCACAAGGACTTTGCCAATCCTCTTCTGTTTCTCAAGGGCAACGAGCCTTGCAATGCACTCTTTTGATATGCCAAGGTCCTTTGGCCCCCAGAGCCGTTTGCCCTTGCAGTACACATCCTCTGCAATCCAGTCGCCCTCTGTCAGCCTGCTGGGCCTAACCCGCCTGAGCATACAGCTTTTCTCGACAGCGCGGACAAAGATAAACATATAGTAGGTGAGGCCGAGCAAAAGCGCAAGCAGGAGCACAAGTGTCCGTGCCTCAGACAGGAACGCAGAAAACAGCCCCAGGGCAATTGCGGCAAGCAGAAGCAGCTTTGTTTTCCTGTGCCTGCTGTTAATGGCACGGTATTCCCTGAGAAAGGCCTTCCTGTTCCGCAGCGCAAGGGCAAGGCTCCAGGCAAGTCCGTAGACAGCGCCAAAAAGTATGGTATAGATAAAAAACGACAGGAGAAAGGGAAGTTCTGAAAGCGTCAGTGGAATTCCGATTGCCGCGCCAAGGCCCATTATCATCTTTGAGTCGCCGCCACCCCACTGGCCGGTATAGTACATTGCAAGCGCAGCCAGGTAGAACACCCCAAATCCCAGTGCTGACTCAAGAACCGGGGAAAGGGAGCCTGCTGAAATGCTGCGTATGGCAGCGTACGCAAAGCCCGTGAATATGAGCGCGTAGTTTTGCCAGTCAGATACTTCCCTTGTCCTGAGGTCAGTGTAGGAGCCAGCCAGAAGCGCAGAAAGGCAGATAAAGGCAACAAACGCGTCCATGGGCAGGAACACAGCCGCATGCATTTATAAATATTATGCAGGCCTGCAGGGCCCCGGCGAAAATGAGAGGGGCAGAAGGGGCGGCGCTGCAGGCCCGCTGGATAACTTATCTGGCCAAAGGACAATAAAAAGCCAGGCTGTTTAGATAGGCTCGGCGCCGTCAAGCAGCAGGATGTCAATGTCAGAAAGGTGCTTCTCCTGCCCGAGGTCTATTCTCCTTTGGTTGTCAAGATGCAGGAGAGGCATGAATGCATAAACCTTCTCGTTCCTTCCCCCGCTTGGCACAAGCTCTGAAAACCTCATCTTTTTCTGCTGCTGTGCCCTGAGAAAATCCACTATCTGGCTGTATATCTCCCGGATTATGACTGATATGTCCTTTGTGTTCTGGGGCACGCTGACCTGCACGTCAGGTATGTGCAGGTCAGCGTGCCCCAGAACACAAAGGA
>CAZFZC010000092.1:3614-5108 GCA_964523155.1 uncultured Methanosarcinales archaeon | reverse complement strand
GATTTCCAGCGGCGCTGTATATGATGTTTCCTGCTCAATTGGCAGCCTGCAGAATATAACGCCCTTGCCGTTCCAGAGGCGAACGCGCATGTCAGGGGGTTCGCATACCGGCGTTCCCGCATCAACAAGGTCGACAGACACCTCGACAACATCCTTTTTTTCCCTCTCCGGGCCAAATGGGCAGTCTGAGAGCGCATTGTAGTCAAAAACCTCGCCGCCCCCTACGTTCTCTATGTGGATCCGAAAGCCGAGCTCTTGCGTCAGGATACTTTCCTCAACCCTTGTTACTGACACCGGCCCGCCCTGGCTTGCCAAATCCAGGCTGACCGGCCTGCAGATATTTTCCTCCTTGAGATCCTGCATGCTGCTGAACACGCACACAGTGGGAGTTGCCAGGGTCTGGTACTTGTAGCAGGCAGTTGCCATTATGGTTGGGCTGTATGTTTCGCCGAACTGCACTGATACGGGCCCGTCCTCTTCAATCCTGAGGATTTCGTAGCCCCCTTCCGGATTATAGGGCCCCCTGCCTATGACTGCAGGCAGCGCCTGCTCTGCATAGCGCTTTTCAGGGTCATAATAGCTGAATTTGACAGCGCTTGGCTCATATCCCGACAGCACGACCTTGCCGTAGCCGTCCTGCAGGTCGTAGGCGCCCAGGTTTCTGACCTCAAACTCAAGGTTCAGCTTGCTGCCTTCGTAAACCTGGCTGTCAGGGTTCAGAAAACCAAGTACAATTCCCTGCGAGCCTGTCCTGTAGTCAGTCACTGGGGGGCTGTCCTGGCTGCAGCCAAGCAGGAGCAGGATAAGGAACAGCCGCTTCACTGTGTATCCTCCACCACCACCTGTGTCGTGATGCTGTCAGTGTAGCCGTAGTCAAGCACAGCGTATGCCTGGGTTGTAAATGCCGCGCTGCCCTTCCTTATCTGCGAGTCCTTCACAACGCACCTGAAGTAGCCGGAATCAGACAGCCTGAGAGCTGCCGGCCTGCACTCTATATTGCCTTCTTTGCCGTGCTCGTAGCGGTACTCTTGGTTGGCAAACGCGAACTCCCTGAGAACCACGTGGTTCCAGTCCTTGTAGCCTAGGCCTGATGAGCTGCAGACCTGCCTAAGCGCACTGCTGTTGACAACCTCGCCTGTGCCGGCGTTTGTCACATACAGTACAAACTGCGGCTCGACATACTCGCCCCGCGGAACAATCCGCGTCTCAATTCGGCTGAATGCAACCGGCGCGCCCTGGCTTTCAAGGTCATAGTCAGAAGCAACGCAGGCTTTTGCCCCCGTGGCGGACGGGTTTGGGTCAATGCAGATTTCCCTCGCAAGCTCGGCCGAGTACCTGTAGCATGCAGTAACAGTCACAGGCGATGTGTGCTGCTCCGCAAGCAGGTCAAGCTTTTTGGCAGAAGCCGGCCATTTGGCAAATATCCTTGTCCCGTCAGGCGTTGATACCGAGCGGCCTTTGAACTCCTCGATTGCCAGGTCCTTAAAATCCAGA
>CAZFZC010000092.1:0-3604 GCA_964523155.1 uncultured Methanosarcinales archaeon | reverse complement strand
TCAGCTTTGGGTTTACTGTCTGAACTTTCTTTTCCAGATCTGATATCTGCTTCTGCTTC
Organism: uncultured Methanosarcinales archaeon; assembly: GCA_964523155.1. Classification (GTDB taxonomy): domain Archaea; phylum Nanobdellota; class Nanobdellia; order Woesearchaeales; family DSVV01; genus CAYXZQ01. Next base: position 3,545 of record CAZFZC010000092.1, on the reverse strand, counting down.
TCTGCTATTTGCCTGTCAATCTGCGCAATCTCATCTGTAAGAACCTGCCCGTCAAGCGGCCCGCTGCGGGACTGTGCATTTTTCTCCCGGTCTGTCCTGAGTGATTCAAGCTCCACACGCAGCTTGGATAGCGTTGCCTGGTCAGCATCTGTGATTTTCTGCGATACGCAATCTTCTCCGTCAAGCACGCACATGTATGCGTTCTCAAGTATGGCAGTGATGTAGCCCTCTGTTATTGTGTATGCGCCCCTGTTCCACAGCTCTGTTTCCACTTCAAACTCCGACTCCTCGAACATTTTTGCAGGAGGAGCGTTTGGCAGGAACCTCATCTCAAGCCCAAGGGTTCCGCGCCGGTACTCCTCATTTGTCAGCGGAAGCACAGGGTCAACAGGCTTGCAGGCTGCAATAAGCAGAAGAATAGCCAGAATCATGGTCTTACGTTTCATCTTTAATCGCTTCTGGCGCATCGCCTGCCTTGAAGCACTGGCCCGGGCCGATGGTTCTGTAGTCGTCATGCTCGCTGTAGATGTTTGTCCCAAGGTTGCCAAGGGCGCATTCTTTTGCGCACGTCATGCACTGCAGGGTGTCGCACATGGTGCATTCTTTGCAGCACGGGTCCTCAAGGCCTGGGTCGTAGACAAACTGGACAATGGTGTATGGCTTCACGTTGTCCTTCTCCCTGGTTTCTGTTTCAATGCGCCTTACCATAAACCCAGGCACTCCCTCGCAAAAGCCAACAGGCGTGTCCCTTCCCCAGCTTATGCTGCAGAATTTCTGCTGCATCATGTCATACATCTCAATCTCCCTGCCTGTGTAGTAGGCATATATATATGTCTTTTTGCTGTTTGTATCTTCTTTTACCCAGACCCCAGTCAGCTTCTTTATGCTGCTTCCCGAGGTATCCAGGGTCTTCTCATCCTCTTCAAGCCTGCGGGTGACAAGCGAGCGCTTCCAGTGCGCTATTTTTAGGCTGTCACCTTCAAGAGTGTAGAGCATGAAGGGGTAGTCAGTGAACTGGGACTGTGCAGTGTTGCCTGCAGCCGTCTCAGATCCGAGAGGGACACGGTTGTTATTCTTCGAAAAAAATAGCTTAAGGTAACTGTACTGTGAATTTTTCTGCGGGAGCGGCACAGGAGACTGGTAGGAGTAGGTGCCAGCATAGATTTCAAGGCTGTTTCCAAGCGGGGTGTAGTCATTTGTCTTTAGGCTAAGCGTACTCTCTGCTTCCAGGAAGTCAGCTGCCATGAAATCTTCCTCATGTGCGCCGTATGTTGTAAGCTGCATGTTCATGCAGGCGTGCTTGTAGTCTGAGACCCTGCTGACGTAGCTGGCTGTATTTTTTAACTCACCCTGGTTGACAGGGCACTGGTATGCAAGCGAGCCCTCGCAGTCCTTGCTTGGGCACAATGCGCCTGTCGTGTCACTGCTGCCCGGCGTTGTGCCGCAGGTTCCGCCGTTGTAGGCTGCGTACAGATAGTCAGGGATGTAGGTTTTTCCCGTATTGTACTGGCTCAGAACCTGCGGAATCTGCTTTTTCAGGTAGTGCAGGTACAGCATCCCCACCCTGATGTTTGTGTCAGGGTCATAGAGGTCAAAGATTGGCATGTCAATCTGGTATTGCCCTTTCATCAGGTCGGCTGTTGCGGGCAGTATCTGCATGAGCCCCTTTTCCCCGGCGTCGCCAAGTGCGTTGGCATCCCCGCGCGACTCCTGGTTGATTATTGCGGCAACTGTGCACAGGCATTCCTCAGGCGTATCAAAGGTCTCAAGCCCGGGAACATTTTCTCTGCAGTATTTCATTATTTGGGCGCCCCAGCTGTTGTAGACAAAGGGAATGTTCTGGATACCTTCCTTGGTTGGCTTTGGCACCTCTGTTGTTCCTGCGGCGCCTTTTTTTATCAGGACATTTGTTGTCTCCTCTATTGTGTAATCGTACCTGGCCTTGACGCGCACGTACTGGGTTGAGACAGGCACGCCTCCAAGCAGGTTTTCTGGCTCATCAATCTTGAGCCTGCATGAGAAAGTCTTGTCCTTCTGCAAATCGCCCTCATAGCCTATGTTCGTATAGTACTGTTTTGTCTCTTCAGTTATCTTCAGCCTGTAGGCTTTGTAGCCCACAAGCTCCTTTGTGCAGTACTCATTCATACAGGCCTTTACATTTTCCGGTATGTTCTGGGCAGTATAGGTTGCAGCAGAATCCCGCGCATGCCCGTTTTGTTCAAGGCAGTCAAGGAACTGCGCGCTCCTGTATGTCACATAGCCTTCCACACACGTTTCCCCATAGTCTGAAACCTCCTCAAACTCCGGGCAAAAGACTGTGTCAAGGCTCAGTGTGTCAGGCACCATTACCACAAGCCCTGTAAGCTGTTTTATCTTCCCCTTCCACCCGTCATTTGTCATAAGGGTTATTCCCAGCCGCGGGTTGACTGAGAAAGAGTCGCTTATGCCAACCAGACCCTCGGCACTGCCCATCCCTATCTTGACAGGCCCGTTTGTATATCTTGCGCTCGGGCTCTTGTCAGTGATTCCGTACTCCTCAAGCGGGTCGATTCCCTGGCGCTGCATGGAGCGCAGCCTGTCGCGGTCCATGAAATACATTTTCAGGTATGCAAGGGTCTCAAAATGGAAAACAGCAGCAACAGTAACGCGGTTTGAGCCCTCAATCATGCTTGCAGAAACGCCTGAATCAAACCTGCAGTCAAGGTCAATCTGCTCCTCGTCATATACTATAGGGATGGTTTGCGGGTATGTTGTCCCTTTCTGCCTGGTCTCAAAGCTTCCATCGCTTTTTTTCCTGCCGTGATAGCACTCAACGTCAACTTTAAGCCCGTCCTCAAGGGTTTTTGCCTCAAGCAGCGCCCAGACGCTGACAGGCTCGCCAGTGTAGAACTCCCTGTCGCTTGCCTTGACATCCTTGATGTAGAGCCCAAGGGTCTCCTGCTGGTTTTCGTCAACAAACCCAGTGTAGTAATCGCCGGTTGCCAGCCTCATTCGGTTTTCAAAGTACAGCCTTCCCTGGCGCATGACATCCTGGAAGTTGACGATTATGTCCTTCCACCATTTGGCAGTCTCTATGTACAGGTTCTCTGCGGATTCTATCTGTTCAGGGGTCATTGCCGCCTGCACGTCCTGCACTGAGAATGTGTTCATGACAAACGAGAGCACGATGAATGTCCAGACGAGAAAGACAAGCCACCTGGCAAGCTTTGAGATGATGCCTGTTCCCGGAGAGCGGAACACTGCAAAATAGAACCAGAGGAGCGTGACCTGCGGGTTGAGAAGGTAGTTGACCACAAATGTGTTTTTCATGAGGAAATCGTAGCCGTAGGCAATCTGAGGCAGAAAGACCTCTATTATGAATATCATAAGCATTACTGTGTAAGTTTCGCGGTTCTTCTCGCTTGGCGAAAGGACAAAGAACAGAACCAGGAAAAACACTGCAAGCTGCAGCGTGAGCCTGTAGCCGAAATTTACGCGCCATACCGGGGCAACGGCATACATCAGCAGGGTCAACAGTATCAGGATGTCATAGCCTGTTGCGTTTC
>CAZFZC010000091.1:0-5120 GCA_964523155.1 uncultured Methanosarcinales archaeon | reverse complement strand
AACAGCTGTTGAGTGACGCCCAGAAAACCGCACAGGAAAGCGAGAAAGCGGCAAGGCGAAGCACAGAACTGGCCAGGCAGGAAAAGGATCTGGCATCAAAGCAAAGGGAGCTTAAGCAGTGGGAAAGCAGCCTCCTTTCAAGGGAGACAAAAGTAGAAAAAAAGGAGGCAAAGCTTGACCTGATGCTAAAGGAAGCCAGGCGCCGCCAGATGAAAAAGGACGCAGTTGTCAAGATGGAAGCTACATTTTCCAGGCTCAAGGAGCGGCTTAAGGACGAATACAAAAAGCTTGAGCAGGCATACCACCGAAGGGTTATACTTGAAAGCGGAAGCTCTCTGAGCGACGAGGACAAGGAGGAAATGTCAAAGCTTGCAAGCCCTGCTGCTGTCGCATCAGACATTGATGACACTCACCTGCAGCAGTTTGTTGAGGAGACCTCTAAACTCATAAACAAGGGGCTCTTTGTTGATGCCAACAAGAACCTCGCGCTCCTCATATCAAAGCACCATTCAATGCCTGACAGCAACCCCCTGAAAAAGGAGGTCTATTACGATGTCCTGAGGCTTAAGCACGAGCTCAAGATTGCCCTTCTTAAGTAGGGCTGACACAGGGAAGCTTACAATGTCAAGACCAACTCTGCAGGACGTGCTCAGGGAGCACAGGGAACGTGAGAGGCAGCGGGCCGAGCAGCAGGAGTCAAAGCATGTCGTGCTCTCCTCAAGGAATGCCAAAGCCCTTTTCCTTGACCTCCCAAGGGGGCACAGGTTCTGGCTTGTGACAGGCGGCGAAATAAACAACCTGACAGAGCTCTACAGGTCGCTCATTTCTATGAGCCCTGAAGTTTTCAGCCATCATGTCAATGATAGCAGGGACGATTTTGCTGCATGGGTTGGCGAAGTCCTTGGGGACACTGTGCTTGCAAGGCGGCTGCGGGCATCCCACACCAAGCACGAGCATGTGGAGATTGTCAAGCACAGGATTGACGAGCTTAAGGCCACAGGGATTAAAATTGCTGTTCCCCGCGGAAACCTGCAGCCAGACTTCGGGTTTATCAGGATTGAGAGGCCGCCTGCCTCAGCAAGTCAGGATACAGGACAGTTCAGGATCCGTGGGCACCCGCTTGAGCCAGACGCGCGTTTTCTGAACATTAAGAGGCCAGAAAAGGAGAACCCCGGGACTGAGGAGCTCATGGCGCTCCATAATGAGATAATAAGCACAATACGAAGCGATATCAAGGAAAAGGCGCTTTTGAAAAGCGACCTTGAGGCCCTGCGTGACGATTATCTGGACCTTAGCGCCCAGCTTTCCGCGGTGAGAAACGAGCTCTCGTCTGTCAAGAATGAAATCCACAGATACAGGGTGCAGCAGAAGGTGCACGAGAAAACCAGTGAGAAGACCCTGCAAAGGACAGTTTCCCAGCTGCGGGAACAGGAGAAGTCCATGCTTGTAGAGATAGAGGAGGTTGCCAAGACCGAAGAGCGCGTTTTAAAGAGAAGCGACTTGCTTGTCAACAGGGAAAAAGAGCTCCTGGACAAGGAAAAGTACCTGGCGGCCAAGGAGCAGAGGTACCTGACGCTTCTTGAGGAATACAACCATCGGATTGCCGGAATGGAAAAAAAGGGCGCGGCCAGGCATTCTAGGATTGCAGACCAAAAGGCAGCAGGCCATAAAGAGCACCCCGATTCTGCGCAGGGCGCAGAATCACAGGACAGGGAAGAGCAGGTTGTCATGCAAAAGAAGGAAGAGCCGCTTTTTCCGCAGGAAAAAACCAAGCCGGGCCTTCGGGAGATGCTTGATAAGACCCATTCTTCAAAGAAAACTTCGGAGCCAGGCATACAGAATGAGATAACCGGCCTTTTGGACGAGACCAAGAAGCTTGCCTCTGCAAAAAACAACCTTGCAATGCAAAACATTGCCAGGCTCAAGGAGATGCTTGAGTGCCCGTCTCTTGATTCAGAGTTTAAGAAGGATGCTTACTACCAGGTGCTGGAGCTTGAAACCGACCTGGAGCTGGCAAAATGACCGGGCAGTTCACAATAAGAAGGGTTCCTTTGCATCCGAACAGGCTTTTCATGGACATCCACAAGCAGAACGCATCAAAGCTCCATGACGCCGGTGCCTTTGACAGGTATGACGATTACCTTAAGAAAATAGGCGTGCTATTCTCAGACGTCGCCCATGAGCACAGGTTCTGGCTCAAGAGCGGGGAGAACCTCAAAAGCCTCAGAGACTTTTACGAGGCTATTGACGGAATGAGCGACGAGGTTTACAGCCACCATGCCCACGGCGAGGTTAATGACTTCGCCCTTTGGGTTGAAAAGGTCTACAGGGATGCGCAGCTGGCGCGAGAGCTTGGGGCAGCGCGGACCAGGAGCGAGGCAAAAAGGGTAATAGAAAAGTACATTGACAGCTACATGGGCAGCGGGCCCGTTTCCTATGACAAGGGTTTTTTTGAGAACCTGGTGAGCAAGCTCAACAAGAGAAACCAGGAGCTGGAGGCAGAGCTTATACGCAAGAGGGAATATGTGGTGAACAAGCAGTCTGAGCTTGAGTCCTGGGAGAAAAAGCTGGCACAAACCAATGCGCGGCTTAAGGAACGCTACGAGAAGCTCAAGGAACTCGAGGCTGAGCTTGAGAAAAGGCTCAAATCTGTCAGGGACGAGGAGGACAGGTTCAGGCATACTGTTGAAGAGGGCAAAATGGAGATTGCGAAGGAAGAGGAGAGGCTCAGCCAGGAGAAGGCAGAGCTTATGGAGAAGGAAGAGGCCATTGGGCACAGGATGAGCGAGCTGAGCGAAAAAGGAAGCGAAATCGAGACCAAGCACAGGGAGCTTTTGGCCAAAAAGAAGGAGCATGAGGAGCTGATACATAAGGTAGAGCTTAAGAAGCACGAGCCTGTACATGACAGGATAGATGAGTTGCTGAGCTACGCAGTTACATGCATACACAACCAGAACTTCAGAGAGGCAAGGGACACAATGGCAAAGGTGCGCTACTATTACCAGATACTGCCTGACTCTGATCCAATGAAAAAGGACTTTTTCCAGAGGATTGTGAGCCTGAGAAAGCACATCGACAGAACGCTGCATGTGTAGCCATTGCACAATGAAAAAGAAAATATATATATCAATAGGCTAACGATACTTTCAGGTGCAAAATGGACGTTAAAAATCTGCTGGGAAAGCTGCATACCGAGGAAGGTTCTGAGGCCCCCCAGGCTCCCAGCGTCCCTGTCCCCAAAAAGCCCGTTCCTAGGGTTGAGGACAGTGTTGCAAGGCCTCTCAGAAGTGAAACAGAGGGAAGAACAATGCAGTCAGAACTTGATGAAGGGATTGTGCTTGACCTGGGTGAGGGAATAAGCCTGAACATACCCATTCAGAGGCGTATGAGCCTGAGCGATTTCATCAAGCTTGCCGAGAAGGTAAAGGCGCTTGAGATGCTTTCTGAAGGCTCTGAACACTATAGGCGAATGTGAAGCCTTTTTATTCTGTGGCTGGTTCCGTTGGAAGATGCTGGTCCAAAAGACTGTTCCTGATAGCGCAGCGGATATTGACAGAATCCTTCACCCAAAAGTCAGGGACTGGTTTTACAGCCGGTTTGGGGAGTACTCTCTGCCGCAGCGCTTTTCTCTCATGGAGGTCCACAGCAGAAAGAACCTCCTTCTCTTCGCCCCCACAGGCGCAACCAAGACCCTCTCGGCCTTTCTCTCAGTCGTAAATGAGCTCTATGACCTTTATGAGAAGAGCCTGCTTTCTGATGATGTTTACTGTGTATATGTAAGCCCGCTTAAAGCACTATCATATGATATCGAGGTTAATCTGCTTGAGCCGCTTCGCCAGATTTGCGGCACCAGCAGGCAGAGTGTGCGTGTTGCAGTAAGAACAGGGGATACCCCTGCATCTGAGAAGGCACGCATGCTAAGAACGGCACCGCACATTCTGATAACGACGCCGGAGTCGCTTGCAATAGCGCTCTCAAGCAGAGCTTTTCGCAGAAAGCTGCAGAGGGTCCAGTGGCTGATTGTGGACGAGATCCATTCGCTGGCAGACAACAAGCGCGGGGTGCATTTGTCGCTATCAATGGAAAGGCTGCAGAGAATGTCCCCTGGCCTGTGCAGGGTAGGGCTTAGTGCGACAGTTGCGCCGCTGGATGAAGTGGCTAGGTTTCTCGTCGGAATGGACACGGGCAGTCCGAGGCCCTGCACACTGGTTTATGTTTCCTACCTGAAAAAGACAGACCTGAAAATCCTCTGCCCTGCAAAAGACATCTCCTGCCCGGACTATTCAGCTGTCCATGGCCCGCTCTGCAGGATGCTGCATGAGCTCATTTCGGGCCACAGGACAACTCTGGTATTCACAAACACGCGTGCAGCGACAGAGCGAATTGTTGAGAGCCTGCGGGACCGTTATCCCAGGTTCTACAGCTCAAATATAGGCGCCCACCACGGCAGCCTCTCAAGAGAGCACCGCAGAACACTTGAAGAAGGGCTTCGCAGCGGACAAATGAAAGCTGTTGTGACATCCACTTCACTTGAGCTGGGAATTGACATAGGATATATTGACCTGGTAATCCAGATTGGAAGCCCGAAGTCTGTTGCCAGGTGCCTGCAGCGCATTGGCCGCTCAGGCCACTGTCTGCACGCAACCGCCAAAGGCAGGATAATTGCAATCGACCGTGACGAGCTTGTGGAGTGCGCCGTTCTGCTGCGCTCAGCACTTGAAAACTCCATTGACAGGATACGCGTGCCGGGGGCTGCGCTTGACGTACTGGCCCAGCAGGTTACAGGCATAGTGCTTGAGGGCCAGGTCCACATAGAAGAGCTGTATTCGCTTGTCAAATCCAGCTACTGCTACAGGAACCTGTCAAGAAAATCCTTTATGGCAGTAATAGACTACCTGGGCGGGGCTTTTGCGGAACTCAAAGAGCGGCACGTATTTGCGAAGCTCTGGTACGACCCCCAGACAGGGATGCTTGGCGCTAGGGGAAGGATGACTCGGGCAATATACATGTCCAACATTGGCACTATCCCTGACGAGGCCAGGGTTTCTGTGCGGGTTGGTACACAAGAGGTCGGCACACTGGACGAGGCCTTTCTGGAGCGCCTGCGCAGGGGCGATGTG
>CAZFZC010000090.1:0-5155 GCA_964523155.1 uncultured Methanosarcinales archaeon | reverse complement strand
GAGGCACACATCAGGTTTACTGCCGGGCAACTCAGTGTACAGGCTCATGGCATACGTCTGCCAGCTGACAGGCGATGAGAAAAGGTACATGACTTACTCGGGCCTTGAGGAGGTCACAAGGGACAGGGTAAGATCCGCTTTCTGGAAAAAGCCAGCGCTCTGCGACGGCGCAGGAGACCCGACTGTAAGGCCGAACATCTTTATTGCATACTACATCTATCCCGGGCTGCTTAGCAGGCGGGAATGGGTCCAGTGCTTTGACTATGCCCTTGAAAGGCTCTGGCTTGACTGGGGGGGCATAAGCTCGCTGGACAAGAACCATAAATACTTTGTGCCTGAATATACTGGCGAGAACAACCGCAGCTACCACAGGGGCGATTCCTGGTTCTTTCTCAACAACCTGGCTGCAGTCAGCATGTTCAGGCTGAACCGGCACAGGTACCGCAACTACATAAACAGGATACTGACAGCCTCAACCCACGACATCCTCTACAGGGGCGTAATAGGGTACCATTCCGAGCTCTCAAGTGCGTGCGAGCAGAGGGCGCAGGGCTGCCCTGCGCAGTGCTGGAGCTCTGCGATGTACATTGAGCTCATAAACGAGATATTCTGAAGCTACTGCGCAAACACGTCGGTATTTTCCTCTTCCCCGGCTTCCTGGCCTGCCAGGGCTGCGTCAATCTCCTCGTCACTGAACTCCTCCTCACGCAGCCTTGCCCGTATTTGCGCATCGTCTTTTCTGAGTATTCGAAGGATGTTTACCATGTTCTGTATGGCTGTCTCCTTCTCCTTCTGCTCAAGCCTTTTTATCCGCATCCTTACCTGGTCAACCTTTGAGCCTTTCCTGAAGAAATTCATTATGACACTTCTGTATGTGTAGGCGTAGTATCCCCCTACACCTAGCACCATGGCAAGCACTCCAAGGACAATCCAGATAACCAGGGGGTTTGCCCTTTTCTCGGGCAGGGCAGTAATGAAGACTCGCAGGCTCACCTGCCTCTCTTGGCCCAGCGCGCTGACCTCGATGACATTTGTCCCTGTCAGGTTTTTGTTTGGGGCAACGTTGTTGTATATGGTGATATTTGCAACTGCGTTCGGGTCCAGCGAGAGCTCCTGCCTTGAAAGCTCAAAGTGCGGCTCGCTCTTCAAAAACCCCGCCTCAACTTCCAGTGTCTCGTCAAGGTTGTTTTCCACGACGAACCAGCCGCTCCTGCCGCTTGAGTTTATGGTGAGAGTCTCCGGCCTGACACTGAAGGGGAAACTCTCGTACCGGCTTATGTATATCGGAGCCTCGTTTATGAAAGTGTAGCCGCCGGAGGTGCAGGTGAATTTGCCAGTATAGGTCTTCTCCTCCCTCATCGCCTCCCTGAACACAAGGTCGATTTCAAGTTTGTCCCCTGTAACCTCATAGTCAGTCCTGCTTGTGAGGCCGCTGTCATCCCATTCAAGGCTGCACTTGAACGCGTGGCCGGTTTTCTGCACGCTAAACGCAGCCTTTGCGCTCTTTCCGAAAACCAGGAGCTTGTCCTTTGCAGCAGATATTTCAATTTGGGGGAAATTCGTTATCATGACAGGGATTTTTCCTATCTCCTCGTTGTTGTTTCTGACATACAGGTATCCGTACACATTGCCCTGTTCCCTCTTCTTTTTTGTAATTGACTGCCTGATGTAGCTGTAGGCCCCAATACGGTTCTCCTGCTCAATTTCCAGCATGTCATCGAGGTTGTCCGAAAACTCAAGCTTCACGTCGGCAAGTTCAAATGTTGTGGGGTTGTATATCTCAACCTCAACCTTTTCCTGGTCAACATACACAACCATCGGGTTTGACTTCACAGCTGGCCTGGCGTTGTTCTTGAGCACTATGAACGCAAGTGCGTTTTTTTCAGTGTCGTTCCATGCCACATAGTCTGTTGTAAGGTTGTAGGAAAACCTGAGCTCCTGCTGGTTTATCCACTCCTCGGCATCCTCCACCGGCTCATCAGTTCTGCTAAAACCGCTCTCCAGCAGCCCGAGGATTCCGAACCCGGTGGGCTCAACCAAATCAGACGCGTTGCCCTCTCCCCAGCTGCCGTCGTTGTTCTGCCTGTACCGCAGCCAGGCTGTCACGTTCCGATTGCCGGTTATGTATGCATACACTGCAGCAAGGGTCACGTTCTTCTCGGGCCCTATGTACATCTGGCCGCTTCGCTCGCGCCGAAGCTGCCCCGCAAGGTAGCCCAGCGCAAGCTCCCTGTGTGCCTCTGATATGTTCGTCATTGCGGCAAATAGAGTTGCAGAGAGGCTGCACTCGCCCCATTTGTGGTCGTTGCTCCAGCAGTTGTCAGGCATGGTATAGCTCATGTTGTCTCCTTCGTAGACAAATACCTGCTCGCTGTCAGCCGATGTAAGGTTAGCCCTAATGTTCTGGTCGCACACCACATAAAGCATCGCGTTTGGCTCAGGGTCAATCTCATACCTTACAAGGCTGTTCTCCTGGAGTGCAAAGCTCTCGTTGTTCAGAATGCTGTTCTCATAGGATATGATGCAGCTCGTGTTTCCGCTTTCAAATGGGCTTACTGTTATGTTCCAGGTTTCGTCATCGTAATAGAAGTTCTGGTTGTTTTCAAGGAACGTGACCCCGTCATGCATTATCCTCCTGCTGATGTTCACGTCTGCCAGCGTCAGGTATGCAAGTATCTTGGCTGTTGTTGCCACGCTGCAGTCCTTATTGGGCCAGCACTTCTCCTCGTTGTTGCGGTTGAGCTTTAGCCAGTCAACTCCCATCTCAATCTCGTCAGCAAACATTCTCCTGTAGTGTGAAAGGACCCAGATGCCCCCCGCGCTTTCAACTGCGTTTCTCCAGCCTCCGTCACTGTACTGGCTGTCAAGCACATGGTCAAGGATGCTGGACCACCTGTTGGCCTTGACCTTCTGCTCAATTGTCACAACCTCGCCATCCTTTGTGTACTGGCTCTGTATGAGCAGGTTGCTGCAGTCCTTAAGGTTGAGGTCGTAGGCGCCGATGTAGCAGTTCTCAGAGTCAAGCCACCGGACAAGCTCAATGTCGCGGAAGCTGTTGTCGTCCAGACAGATTACGCTGCTTTGCACCTGCGCGTCTTTCTCCTGGACGCAGGTGTAAAGTACAAGGTCCTCAACAGAAAGGTATTCCGGCGGGACATAGCTGTGGTCAATATAAGGGCTCTGGGGCCGGACAAGGAACACCTCGCCCCCCAGGAACCTATATCCCGAGGCTGACGCTGCAAGCAGTACAAGGATGAAAGCCAGTGCAACCCTCATGATGATGCTTCTTGCCATTTTAGTATATATATCTTGTTCCTTATGCCGCAGTAGTGTCATTTTTTTACCCTGAAGAGCAGGCTGTCCACAGGTTCGGAGGTCTCGGGTGCAACATGGCTTTTCATCCTGTGGATTTCAAGCGCCAGCGCAACGTCCCCGAATCTGCGGCTGACCCTTGGCCCAAACGAGTCAGGCAGCTCTGAGAGCGCGGACTTTGCCTCCTCAAAGCGCCTTATAACCTCATACCACCTGCCATGCACAACCATGCTGTAGCTTTCCTCAATGACTTTGTTGGCGTTGTGAAGCTCAAGTTCGTGGTGGAGGTGCGTAAGTATCGGGAGCACATCTTTCTTGAGCGCAGGTTCGCTAGTTTCGTAAAAGGAAAGCGCCTGGGGAAACAGGCTGAATGCCTGCTGTTCCCTTTTCTCAGCCAGATGGTCCAGTATCTCGCTGAGCAGCCCTGTAAGCCTCTCCCCCGAATTTTTTGGTTTTGCCTTTTTGTACAGCCCCCTGTAGTAGGATGCAAGCTTCTGGCGCGACTCGGGCTGCCTGAGGAATATTGCATAGTTTCCGGCTGCAATAACTGCAACAAGAAGCAGCACGAGCGCAAGCTTTCCGCTGCCGCTTCCGCTTGAAAAGATTCCGTAGCCTGTTACCCTGTTCTTTGGGTGCGTCGGGTCAAGTATAAGAACGCTTGCGCCCCTGGCAATCCCGTCCAGGTCCCCTCCGCTGGCCCGAAACACAAATGAGCTGTGTATAGAGGTGTATATGCTGACTGTGCGTTCTGATATTTTCTGGTATGGCGCGCTCCAGGAGGCTTGTTCAGGAGAGCTTATCATGCCTGGCAGAAGCTCAATGTACACTGCGCCCTCAGCCTCTGTGATGTTTACCTCCTTGAGTATGTAGCTGTACTCGGCAGAAACGCCTGAAACGAACTCTGTTTTCACAACCGCGGCAGTCGTATGGGCATTCAGGCTTTCCTGCGCCTCTTTTAGGTTTTCCAGGTACCTTTGCATCCCGCTGCCAAGTGTTATGTTTCTCCAGGCAAGGTAATCTTCGGCAGCATCCAGAACCTCTTCCTCTTCAGGCACGCTGTAATACTCCCGGTTGCTTTCAAGTCTCATTGCTCTGGGGGTTCGTTTCCTGAGCTTTTCCAGGCTGTCAAGGATTTCAGCCTTCCTTCTGTTCCTGTCTTCTGCGCTTACCTTGAGGCCGAAAAGGTCTGTCATGTCCTGGCGAAGGGCCTCTGCCTCGCTCAGGCTGGTGCGCATTAGTGCCGGGTACTGCTCGGCCAGGGAGATCTCAGCCAGGATTCCTTCGTATCCGAGTATTTCGCGCTGCGCAGCCTTGATATTCTCTATTGTTGTGTCAAAAATGCCGGTGTCAGGCATTTCCTCGGACAGCGCGGGGACATCAGGCTCTTCCCTTGGGGCTGGGGCTGCCGGTGCAAGGGTTATGACCCTGTCCTTTGCCCTGGAAATGCCATACTGGTTTTCGCACTGCACGCTCCAGCGGTAGGTTCCTGCTCCAAGTTCTGCCTCTGATGTGTACTGTGTGTTGCCTGCCGGGCTTTCCTGTGTATGAAGCACCCTGTAGCCGCTTGCGTCAGTTGATGCTGCAAGCAGCATACATTCATACATCCTGGTTGTGCTGGCTGCCTTCCACGTGAAAGTGTGCCTGCCCTCCTTTGAGCTGAGCATGTCCTGCGGGCTTACAAGGGTTATTTCAGGAAGCGGCAAATCCTCTGGGCCAAGCTCTGTAAGGTTAACTCCCAGCTGCGTGCCGTTGGAAACCCGGACAGTTGACTCATAGTCCGAATAGCCCTGCCTCTTCACAGCGACCCTGTACAACCCCGGCTCAAGCCTGAATTTTGCAATAC
>CAZFZC010000089.1:0-5157 GCA_964523155.1 uncultured Methanosarcinales archaeon | reverse complement strand
TGCACCTGGATGCGCAGTTCCGGGAAAGGCAGGCGAAGGAAAATATTGTGGGGCTGAACGGGAGCCTGGCGCATGGGTGCGTGAAGTCTCACATTTTGGGGTAGGAAACCATATCTGTCGGGAAATCCCCAAACGTATTACGGTATTTTGCTTAATAATTGTCTGAATTATATAGAGTTGTATTATGGCTTAATCTGGAAGGGATTCTGCATATTTGTGGCTGGATTTTTCCGACAAGCAAGGCAGCAGGCACCAAAGCCTGCATAAAAAACACCTAAAAGAACCAGGAAAAAACAAAATGTTTTAATCTTTTTCCGGCTTTTCCCTCTGCGAGCCGCTGATCTTCTCGTTTTTTACAACCCGCTGCAGCTCCTTTATGTATCTGGCAGTGTAGTCAAGGTTATTTGCAATTTTTGTCCTTGCCTTATCAAAGGCAGCCTCAAGCGTTGGGCCGCTCAGGCGGTATCCTATGACTACCTTGTGGTTCTCGTCGATAAAGCTTGTCTTCTGAATCAGGTCAAGCTCAAGCCATCTCTTCAGATAGTCATACATTGTCTGTCTTGTGATGCCTGCAAAGTAAGCCATGTCCTCGACAGTCATTATAGATTTAGTGGGGTTTTTCTCTCTTGAGGAGACTTTTGCCCTTTCATAGAGCTCAAGAAGGACGCGGTTCATCTTTTCAGTTGATCCTTTCTTCCTTGGCATGAGCCCAAGCCTGCGGACAATGACTTCTGCAATCTCAGCAGAGCCTGCGTTGATGTCGGGCTCTGCGTTTGAGAGGATTATCTTTTGTTCTGCGAAATTTACCACCTCCTTTTCTAAAGAATTAAGGGGTTTCATATATAAATTTTGCTATTATTCCGACTGGTGTCGGTATAATACTTAAAAGTTTTTGTCAGTTATCACAAAATATAGGTAATCAGCCCAGCCTGTAGCATCTGAGAGTGCAGTTTTCATATTCTTTGCACCACAGGGCCTTGGCTGGCGCGCCCTCTTTTTCCAGAGCCCAAGAATATGACTTTGCGGGTGTATGCACTAGGAGTATGGAACCTTTGCGTGCGCGTGAGGCAATCATTGCTGCTGCCCTGTTCTGGAGGGAGGGAAAAATACTCAGATAGTGGACATCGGCCTCATACAGTGAGGATGAATGCTCGTCTTGGTTTTCCTCAAACATATCCGCCTGATATATTGTAATATGGTTCTTTTTTATGTCGATGAACTTTGAGCCATGGGCCCTCACAATATTGCGTCGGCCAATCTCAACCAGTGCAGGCTCAATTTCAACGCCTGCGCTGCTGTATCCTGCTCTGTGGGCAAGGAGAAGCATTACTGCGTCCCCGCATCCATAATCCGCAAAAAGGGGCCTCTTTCCACGTAGCCTTCTTATTTTCTTATGGGTGTTTTTCAGGGTGTTTTCCATTTCCTGGGCGGGAATCGAGTAATAGAATGGAATCTGGTAGTTGGGCCTCATAGCCTGGCTCTGGACAGCGTCCAGTATCTCCTTTTCAGATGCACTGATAATGCCTTCAAGCCTCAGGATATCCTCTTTGTCCATGGATTGGTTACTGAAATGCAGTTCTATATAAATCTTTCGATATTTTGTCACAATATAGTAGTAAATAATCACAATATTTAAATATCTGTTTAACTACCACACAGTAGTCAGAGGTGAAAAAATGAGCCTGGAAGACGTGACAAATGAAATGCCTGGAAAGCTGTATGTTTTTCTGCCGGAAAAAGTGGAGAAATTTGGTGCCTGTCCTGGCGGCTGGGATCCAGAGGACCGGGTTGTGCCTGCGTTCAACCCGTTTGAAATACCCGTGGCAAAGGCCGAGCAATTCTATGGAAAAGGAAGGCAGCTCTACCAGATAGAGAAGAAATATGTTCCCTGGTTTTTTGGACGCAGAACAGGCCCACAAAATGTGTGCCAGGGCATTTTTGGGTGCCCTGCATATCTGCCTCCTGAGGCTTTCACGCGCGTTGACAGGCTGACTGCTGAGAATAATTAATTATTGCTGGAATGTTTTAAGTTTATCTCAATTCAGGTCCAAGCAGCGCACCTGCAAGCCCCAATACTTGGGGTAATGGCATTTCTGCGCATTTCTGCCGAAATCTTTTAGTTTTCTATATTTTCGGCATAATCCCGAATAAGGGGTACCAGGCCAAACCCCCTCTTTCCGGCATAATCCCGACTATTTGGTATAATCCCGACAAACCCCTCTTTTTATGGCATAATCCCGACAAAACAGTTTGAGGGTCCAAAACTGTGGAAGGGGGCCTAAAGAACCAGGAGATGGCAAAGGATGGATAAATCTGCAGGTTGGAGGCCTTTGTAAGATATTATTCCGACAGGACTGCCCTGGTATACAAAATTGGTCAGAAAAGAGCCTTTGGGTTTTTGCCGGCTGAAGAACCGCCGGCAGCACAGAAAACTAGAATCGCGAAGTCCGCATTAGCTGGCTTTGCAGCTCTTCAGCTTTTGCCTCAAGCTTCATAACCCTTTCACGCAGAAGATTGTTTTCCCTGACAAGGTTCAGAATCCATTCATTGGTGTTTTTCTTGAGCAGCTCTGCTTCGCGCCTCGTGTGCTCTGTCCTTGCAAAAAGCATGTTCATATCATGCCTCACTCTCATGAAGGATTTTTTGATTTTATATTCCACATTCATTTTATAACTTAATGGTGACAAAACATATATTTATAAAGATTTGTGTGCTATAGGATATAATAAAATTTTTCATCTTTGCTAAAATATTTTTATCTATATACTGCTTAAATTTTTTAATTTTATATTGATATATTCTGGCAAAAGAATTTCCGTGTCATTTCCAAAAATAATTGCGCAAAACCGGTTGTTTAATCGGGGCTGTTTACAATGCTGTCAATCTGCAGCCTGTCCATCTTGTCTGCGAGCTCATCAGCAGTGTCTTTTTCAATCCCCAGAATTCTACCCTCCTGCTCGACTGTTTTTATGAGCTCGGGGAGGAGCAAGAGCTGCCTTTCGTAGCTTTCGGACAAAAAACCCAGCTGGTACTTGAGGTGTGGCAGGAGGCTTTCAATCTCGCTTTTAAGCAGCTGAAGGCTGCGCCTCAGGTCTATCTCGTCGTCATGCACCTCAGGAAGGTTCTCATCAGACAGGGCCTTCTCCAGGCTCCTTACTGCCCGAAGCGTGCACCCTGTTTCGTGCTTCTCATCGTCAAACTCCTGGCGCACAATGCCCTTTATCCTGCCAAGAATTTCCCGGAGCGCATCCATTCTTTCCGGGCTTGCAGAGTGCATAAGCTGCTCAAGCAACTCCTTTTTCCTCTTCCACTGCTGCATATGGTCTTCGATAAGCTGCAGGTCCTCTGAGAGCTCATGGCTGAGCTTTCTCGTGGCATGGGTTTTCTCATACCTGCGAAGCAAATCCATCAGCCTGTCCCTGAGGCTGCGTCCTGCCCCCTCCTCATCCTGGTCACCCCCCGGGCGAACCTCAAAAAACCTTCTCAAAAAGCCCATTAAGCCCTGCAAGAAAAATTACTATATAAATTATGCTGTTGCGGCAAGCGCAGAAGATCTAAGGCTGTTTTTCTGGCTCTCGCTGCTCATGACCTGCATGACCAGCTTGGCATAGTCCTCAGCCCCCCTGCTTCCCTTTGCGTACGAGAATATGCTCTTGTGCTGCTCAGGCGCCTCCTTAAGCTTGGAATTTATGCGGATTGGCTCGGTAATTATGTCATAATAGATATTGTTCATTATCTGCAGTATCCTCTTGCATATCCTGTTCCTCTGGTCGTAGAGCGTGGGCACAACCTTTGTTACCTGCAGGCTGTGGCCGTATTCTTGGTTGACATGGTCAAGAAGCTTCATTGTGTTTGCTGTGCCCCGCAGGCCAAGCACATCTGTTGACGCGGGAAGTATTGCCTCGTCGCTTGCAAGCATGACACTTTTGTTGAGCACGGCAAGCGAGGGCGACGTGTCAAAAATCACATAGTCGTAGCCTTTGATATCCCTGAGCTTTTTTGCGACTGATGTAATCGTGCTGCTGTCAGCTGCAAGGGTTTTCTCGATTTCTGCAAGGTTCTCGCTTGTTCCCATGAGGTCCAGGTTCTTTCCAAGCTTTGTGACGCACTCCTTGGCATCAGGCTCGCCTGACAGAAAGTCGTACAGGTCCCTTGGGCTGCTGTATTCCAGGCTGAAGGTTGTGCTGCCCTGGGGGTCAAGGTCCACAAGAAGGACTTTTCGGTCTTTCCTTGAGAGGCCTGCTGCAAGATTAACAGCTGTGGTTGTCTTGCCAACCCCGCCTTTTTGGCTCAGAATGCAAATTCGTCTCATTTTTTTACTCCTGGAGAGTTCTTACTTGCTGTGCAATTCATATGTAATATTAAAAAGTTTCGGAACAGCGGGTCCCTTGGGCGTGTGCCGGATGTGCAGTTATTTGCCTCTTATATGCCATTTAAAATCATATGTCATTTAAAGTCCTTTGCACTGGCGTGGCGTCCTTGCGCGGCAGGGGCTTTTCTGTCACCATCTGCTTTCGCATGAGGTCCTCCTTCTCCAGGAGGGACTGCACTTCCCTGGCTTTCTCAAGCACAGGCTTTGGCATGCCTGCAAGCCCTGCAACATGAATTCCATAGCTTTTGTCAGTGCCTCCGCGAACAAGCCTGCGCAGAAAAACAATCTCGTCCTTGAGCTCCCTGACAGCCATGTTATAGTTTTTGACCTGGCTCTGCCTGCCAAGCTCGGTCAGAACATGATAATGGGTTGCAAACATGGTGCGGCAGGAGATATCTGTGAACAGGTGCTCTGCCACTGCCCACGCAATTGCCATGCCGTCATAGGTCGATGTGCCCCTGCCTATCTCATCCATAATAACAAGGCTCTTTTCTGTTGCGTTGTTAAGTATTGATGCGACTTCCTGCATTTCAACGAGAAATGTGCTTCTGCCGTGGGTTATGTCGTCATGCGCGCCTATCCTTGAGAAAACCCTGTCTGCAATGCCAATCTGGGCCATTGACGCAGGGACAAACATTCCCATCTGTGCCATGATTACAGTAAGCGCTGCCTGGCGCATGACAGTTGACTTGCCCGCCATGTTGGGCCCGGTTATAAGCAGCATGCGCTCACTTTCGGACATCTGTATATCGTTGGGCACGAAGCTGTCGGTCAGGGTTTCAATG
>CAZFZC010000088.1:3313-5268 GCA_964523155.1 uncultured Methanosarcinales archaeon | reverse complement strand
CTCATGGCAGTCACGACGTATCCCACCAATGTGTTTGTTGAGCTTACAAGAAACTGCAACTGCTGCTGCCGGATGTGCTCAAGGTCTTTTCTGCCTGAAATCTACCGGAGGTACGCAAGGGAGCACGACATGGACTTTGGGCTGTTCAGGAAAATTGCCGACGAGCTTTTCCCTTTTGCAACAGAGGTTGACCTTCGCGGGTTCGGGGAATCAACCATAATGGAGGGCTTTGATGCGTACCTGGACTATGCTTTGAAGTATGATCCGCAGTTTGTCCTTGTAACCAACCTGCAGAGGAAGAGCGACAGGCTTTGGCAGAAGCTGTGCAAAAACAGGTTCATACTCGGAATCTCTGTTGACGGCGGATCTGCCCCGCTTTATGAAAGGATCCGCAGGGGCGCAAGCTTTCGTGTGCTGCTGCACAACCTCTCTGTCCTGAGGTCGTGCCTGGGCAGTGATATGGGCCGGCTGTTTTTCATCTGCACTGTGCAGAAGGACAACATCGGCAGCCTTGCCGGCGTTGTCAGCCTGGCAGCCAGCTACGGGATAGGCGAGGTTGAGTTTGTCCCTGTGCAGAGCCCAGAGTTTTCTGTCAAAAGCCTTGAGAAGGGCTATGTTGAGGGCTGCGTGAGGAGGGCACTGGATAAGGCCAGACGCTCTGGCCAGCGCGTAAGCTTTTCAGGCTCAGTCGGGCTTGCAGAAATTGAGAAGGACAACACAGAGCCAGGCGAATGCACAAGGCCGTGGTCGCACGCATACATAACCCATGACGGCAGGCTCGGGCCATGCAACCACCGCTTCAACCCGCCGCTGGTCCTGGGCGACATCCGTTCCCAGGGGTTTTCCGGGGCATGGAACAGCGGGGGATTTGGGCTGTTCCGCTCAACTTTTCATACGGACAAGAGGTTTGAGAAATGTGACTGGTGCAGGGAAAACAGGTACTACTGAGGCAAGCGTAATCATACCGGCAAGGGACATGGCACCCCAGCTGCAGAACACGCTGGCTGCACTTTCAAGGCAGTCAGTGAAGCATGAAATCATCGTTGTTGACGACAGCTCAAGTGAAAAATCAAGTGTCGCAACAATGGCTGCAGCAGCAAAACACGGCGCACAATGCCTCAGGCTCAGGCGCGTGGGGCGAAAGGGCAGGATGGCAGGCCAGGCGAGAAACCTCGGGGCAGGGCACGCCAGGGGCCGGGTTCTTTTGTTTCTTGACGCAGACATGGCTGCAAACCAGGGTCTTGTTGCAGAGCACCTTGCGTCACAGTCAAAGGCCGATGTGGTCCTGGGGGTGCGGGACCAGGACGAGCGGCAGGACTATTTCCAGATAAACAGCGACATTGAAAAGCTGCCGGCCAAGTGGGCAATGCTTCACAGCCACAATTTCTCAGTCAAGAAAAAAGTTTTCATGGCAGCAGGGGGGTTTTCAGAAATTTTTTCGTGCTGGGGCGGGGAGGACCAGGAACTCGGCTACAGGCTGAGAAAGCACAGGTTCTGCCTGAACACAAAGGCATTCGCAAGCCACCAGGAGCACGAGACAGAATACAGGAGCGCGTTTGAGAAAAAGGCAATGGGAATCAAGGGCGCGCTCAGGTTCTACCGCAGGCACCGGGCAAGGGAAATATCCGATTTCTTCGGACTTTCCAGAAAAAGGGTGCGCGCGATGGTCAGCAGCCGCTGCAACAACTACTGCGCAATCTGCAGGGAACTTGGAAGGAAGGGCGATGATTCGCCTGACCTCTCAGGCATTGAGCTGATTCCAAAGGACTGGAAAGTCCTGATAGCCGGCGGCGAGCCAACACTGCACCCGAAATTTTTCAGTCTGCTTGCAGAATGCAGGGGCAGGCCCCTTGAGGTCATGACAAACGCGCGGAGCTTTTCCTATATGGGGCATGCAAGAAAGTCGGTGCAGTATGCCAGGGACTACTGTGTGTCATTTTTCGGTACCAGCCCTG
>CAZFZC010000088.1:1260-3303 GCA_964523155.1 uncultured Methanosarcinales archaeon | reverse complement strand
CACAAGGGTTCCGGGCTCGTTTGCACAGGCAGTTAAGGGAATTGCCAACCTCCGTTCGCTTTGTGCAGGCGTTGCAGTAAATGTCATTGCCGGGGACATGGATACGCTCATCAGGTCTGCATGCTACTGGAAGGAAAGGGGTATGCCTGTCCGCCTGACCATCGGGTTCATACCGGACAACGGCCAGATGCGCATAATACGCGGCCTTGGCGCGGCATACACAGAAAGGTTTATCCAGTGCCAGGAGGATTATGAGAACGGCAGGTTTTCCCTTGATGCGGCAAGGTTTCGCGACTGCAAGGGCTGCCGGCTTCTTTCGGCCTGCAGGGGCCAGGGAACGATGTTCGGAAAATGAGCCTGCCTGACGCCTACAGGAGCAAGTATCCCGGTGCAGTGGCCTGGCCCAAAAAAGGTTCTGCAGAGGCAACTGTGCTGATACTGCGCCAGAACTGCAGGAGGCTAGCTGAACTTGCCGGGACAGGTGCGCGGGTAATGCTGGTTTTTCCGGAATGTGTTCGCGGCCTGGAGCGCGAGTACACGCAGCGTGTTCCGGGCATTTCCGAGGCAAAGCCCTACATTGACAAGGCTGTTGCCGCGCTTGGAAGCATGAGGCTTAAGAACACCTTCAGCTACGATTATGCAAAGCCTCCTGGTTTTTCCACAGATTACCGAGGGGTGAAGCCGCTGTTTGCCCGCAGGAAGGCAAGGCCGAAGGCAAGCGTCATAATCCTGACATGCAACAGGAAACCCTACCTCATGAAATCACTTTCGGCGCTTGCGGGGCAGACTGAGAAAGGGTTCGAGGTTATTGTTGTTGACGACGGTTCAGAAGACGGGACAGGCGAGGCAGCCGCAGCAGAAAGCTACCCGTTTGCCATTACCTACCTGTACTGGAGCAGAACCCATGCACTTGTTCCGGGCACGCCGACAAACAGGGCAGGGCCCGCAAGGAACCTGGGCGCGGAATTTGCAAGAGGCAGGCTGCTGATATTCATTGACAGCGACATTGTTCCGGGCCCGGCGTTTGTGGCTGAGCACCTGAAGGCTGCAAAGGCAAAGCGCCTTGTCATCGGACCGTCTGTACGCGAGCGGGAACAAAAGGATGTCAGGGAAAAGTATTTTCTCATGTGCACAGACGATATCATGAAGCTTCCAACACCGTGGGCAATGGCGCATTCAGGCAACCTCTCAGTCATGCGCCATGGCTTTCGCAAGCTTGGCGGGTTTGACCATGATTTTGTGCATTGGGGCATGGAGGACGACGAGTTGGGGTTTCGCGCAATTTCGCGCGGGTTTGAGATATACCTGGCAAAAGATGCGCAGGGGATGCACCTGTGGCACGAGCCCGAGCATGTGAGCCCACAGCTCAAGCACCAGGGCGATGTATACAATGCAGAGGTGTTCTACAAAAAGCACCTTGACCCCGGCATTTACGACTACCACCTTGACTGGCGGGCCCCGCAGAAAATGGAGCGGTTTAGCACAGTCAGGCTGTCGTGTGGGTGCAACAACAACTGCGCGTTCTGCAGTTTTCTTTCCATGAAAAAGCGCAGGCACAGCGCCGGCGAGGTGCGTGAAATCGTGCATGGTGCGAAAAGCAGCCGCAGGCGCCTGATAATCTCCGGGGGCGAGCCCACTCTTTCAGGGGACTTTTGGTCAGTGCTGGAAATGGCAGGGGGGACTGAGACTGAACTTGTGACAAACGCGAGGGCGTTTAGCATTCCCGGCTACGCGGCAAGGGCAGCAGGGTTTGGCCTCAAAAACGCGCTTGTATGCATATTCGGAAGCAGGCCCGAGGTCCACGACAGGATAACAAAGGCCGCAGGCTCGTTTAGCCAGGCAATAAACGGGATTCGTGCGCTTCAGAGGCAGGGAGTAGGTGTTGCTGCGCACATTGTGGTAAACGCAGTGAATTTTTCTGATTTTGACGCAACTGTTGCCATGCTGCAAAAAATGGGCATATCCAGCCTGCACCTTACAGTGGTTCCGCCGGGCGAGCCGGGCTCGGGCAGGTTTGCGCAGGATGATTTTTATGCGTTTGTC
>CAZFZC010000088.1:0-1250 GCA_964523155.1 uncultured Methanosarcinales archaeon | reverse complement strand
AGAAAAGTGCAGGCAATGGATATCCGCAGGAGAAACGAATTTTTCACATGCCTGGAGCAGGGGCAGCATAACGGCCTTGGCAGCACAGCTGACATGAAAAAATGCCTGTCGTGCTGTTTTGTGGGCGGATGCAGGGGCGCTGCAGGAGCCCGCCAGGTGTTTTTCCGCGATGATGATGTCGGAATGCTTACCCCTTCGCTTCGCAGGCTTGTTGATTTTTTCACGGGTCGCGGGATACCCCTGAACCTGCAGGTGATACCAAAAAGCCTGACTCCTGGGTGCGCAGCCTACCTGAAGAAAAAAATGAAATCGCACCCCGGGCTCATATTCGTCAGCCAGCACGGGTACAGGCACACAGGCTATGGCAAGAATAAGCACGAGTTCGGCCCCATGAGAACCTACAGGCAGCAGCTCTCAGACATGAGGGCGGGAATGAGGATAATGGACAGGAAATTTTGCTCGTGGACCAGGGTATTTACCCCGCCATACAATGTGCACGACAGCAATACAGTAAAGGCAGCAAAGAAGCTTGGTTTTCTTGCAGTATCCTCTGGAATGCCTGTTACTGGCATTGCAGACCTTTCTGTAAATACCGACCTTATCCGGGATTATGCGACCAATGAGAGGGCAGGCTTTTCGGAGATCAGGGCCAGCGCAGGCAGGCACAGCCCCTCAGGCATACTCCTGCACCACGACAGGATGCAGGAGTGTGATTACAGGACCCTGGAACAGCTCATCCGGGAGCTTGGCCCCGGCTTCGAGTTTGTCAGCTTTGAAAAGCTGATTAGCCCCCAGGTTCTGTTTGTCCACCCAAGGTTTCGGCACAAGAGCGCCCTGCTCTGCGAGCCCACCGGGCTTCTCTCGCTTGCAGGCGCGCTGGAGCAAAGGTTCCAGACAGCAATTATTGACATGAACCTGCCGGGAAATAACGATTTTAGGCTGCTGGCTGCTGCTGCGGATGCAAAATACGTATGCATCACTGCTGTCACAGTGCAGATGAACGAGGCCTGCAGGCTTTCAACACTCTTAAGGCGGAAATATCCGGAAAA
Source organism: uncultured Methanosarcinales archaeon (assembly GCA_964523155.1). GTDB lineage: Archaea > Nanobdellota > Nanobdellia > Woesearchaeales > DSVV01 > CAYXZQ01. The sequence continues at coordinate 201 of CAZFZC010000088.1, read as the reverse complement.
GACAGTAATCTTCGGCGGCGTGCATCCGACATTCATGCCAGAGGAGGCATTTGAGAAGGCAGAGGCAAGCTATGTGATAATCGGCGAAGGCGAGGCTGCCCTGCCCATGCTGATAGGCTGCCTGGAGCAGGGCAGAATGCCCGCTGTTCCCACTGCTCCCGCTGTTCCCGCTGTTCCCGCTGTTCCCACTGCTCCCGCTGC
>CAZFZC010000087.1:0-5296 GCA_964523155.1 uncultured Methanosarcinales archaeon | reverse complement strand
TGCCTGGCGCAGACAGTATCCTGTGCTTAAATCCCGGCGTTTCCTCAACCTCGCCGATAACCTGGCCGGGCTTTATGGTATCGCCCTTCTTGACAAGGGCCTTAAAATCCCACTTTTTTTTGTGGTCAAGTCCCGGCGCATCGACACCGCGCTCGATGAAATTGCCCATTTTTTCCTGAAGAACAGGGAGAGGCCTCTGGATACCGTCGTATATGCTTCCCAAAAGACCGGGCCCAAGTTCCACTGACAGGGGCGCTGCGGTTGATTCCACAGGTTCGCCGGGCTTTATCCCGGTTGTGTCCTCATAAACCTGTATTGTTGTATTCTGACCGTCAATCTGTATGACCTCGCCCATGAGCTTCTCTTTTCCGACGCGCACAACGTCAAACATCTTTGCGCTAATTCCCCGGGCCACGACAACCGGCCCTGCAATCCTGTAAAGTCTGCCTGCCATTTATTCATCACCTGTAATCATTTGTTCCATAGGTCTACCCCTATGCTTTTCCTGATGAGCTTTCTCATCTCCTCGTTCGTATCCTCTTCGGTTATCGTCAAAAAAACCGGCTGGACGCACGCGTTTATTGCATCCCGGAGTTCCTCTGGGAGCTCCTCCAGCATTTTTTCCTCAATTATAATCAGGCCGATATCCGTGTTCGCCATGAGCTCTCGGACAGTTGGTTCGGCTGCTTCTCTTGGTACCGGATATGACAGGCCCACGCCAGCCAGCTCAAAGCCCAGCCTGAACTCCTCGCTGCCCAGCACTGCTACCTGCTTCATGCTGCCACCAGCAGATTTTTTTCAACATAATCCATCGGCAGCCCGAGCTGCTTGGACTTGGCAAGGCTGCGAAGGTTTCTGACCTCGAGAAGCTTTGCAAGCATATACCCAAGTATCGTGCCGATGGACAGAGGCTTTTGCCTCGATTTTAGGAGCGAGTGCTTCATATGAAACTTCTGCAGGTCCAGCTCAATCTGACCGGGCTCTGTATCAAAATCAACATATTTTCCATAGTACGTTTTCCCAAGCGCGGCCTGCAGCTTCTGCAGGCTTTCCTTTGCAGCCAGCTTGTACAAAAGCGTTCTCTTAAGCCTAAGCCCTTCAACAATCAGGTGTTCGCGGATTGTGTGCACAGGCAGCCCCTCTTTTTTGTACCTGACGAGGTTCTTGATGTTTATTATGTCAATGTCACTGAGCAGGAAGTCCGAAAACTCAGCTTCGTACGGGCCGAGGTTTCGCGCACCTGTCACAGCCTTCCTGTAATAGGCCCTGTCAAGCGCATTTTCCAGCTCGACAAGCCTCCTGTTTTGCCTGTAGTCGGCCAGGGCGCCTGCCAGCTCCCTGTGCTCAGCCAGACCGGATTTCTGCACTGCCTTCTCAACCGAGCCCAGTGTGAACAGGCTCTCAAAAAACCCGGTCTCAAGCCTTCCCAGGGGCTCAATCAGGCTCATGACCTCTTCCTTGGGTGTGTTGGAGTAAATGCCCCTCAGTACAACCTTGAGGCACTGGTAGTCAAACCTTTCCAGGTAAAGGTCAATTACGCTGACGACGTTTGCAGGGCAGAAAGACCTGAGCTTCCTGTAGGTTTCAGCCTGGCTTTCCCTGAGCGCCTTATCAATCAGAAGGAGGCCGGAAAACTTCGCCGAAAGCCTTGTCATTGGCTCCTTGCAGACCCGCTCCTGCAGGAACCTCGTGACAGACACAAGGTCCATTTTCAGCAGTTTCTGGTAGTCCTCTATCTTGAGCAGCTTTGAGCGCATAGCGCTAACCCTGGCATAGGCGTAGGGAAATGTCCGTCTCCTTTCTGTCTGTTTCATTTGAAAAGCAGGCTGGTAATTTCAGAGAGGCGCTTCTCTTTGATTTCGTCCAGCATTGACTCGAAACTGCAGTCAACAAGAGTTGAGCTGTCCTTGCTTTCGGCAATGAACCCGCCGAGCATGTCTCTGCGCCTGGCTGAGGGAAGATACTTTGCATCCTCCCTGTTGGAGTGCACAGTTCCCAGGTCAATCTCCTTTCGTGCCGAGTCCAGCAGCCTGGCAATAAGCTTTTTCCTCTCTGTTTCGCTGAGCCGGTTGCCAAGCTCGCCTGCTGCCCTGGCAAACGCCGCATCTATCAGCTCTTTCTTTGCCAACAGCAGCCTTTTCTTTGCCTCGAGCTTTTTCTGCGCAACCTTCCTTCTTATAAGGCCTGCGCAGGCAGTCTTTGACTCTTCCCTGGCCATCGCGAGTTCCCTGTCCCTCTCTGCTGCAAACTCCTTCTCTGCAGCCAGGATTTCGCCTGCTGCCTCTTTTGCAATTCTGTCAGCCTCGCTTTTTGCCTTGCCAAGGACTGCCTTCTCAAGCTTCGAAAACCCCAAATTTTCCACCTTCTAAATCTTTCCTATCAGTAGTATAGCCACAACGAGCCCGAATATGACAAGCGTTTCAGGAATGACTGTCAGGATAAGGCCTTTTCCGAACAGTTTGTCATTTTCTGCCATCGCGCCGACTGCTGCGGCACCTATTTCCTTTTCAGCTATGGCTGATGCGTATGCGCTTATGCCAACTGCAAGCGCTGCACCAAGACCAACAAGTCCGCTGCTGATATCTGCCATTTTATCTACCTCCGTTTGTTTCTGCGCCAAATGGCGCAAACTCAGTGCCCCCGCCCCTGTAAAACTTTGTGAAGTGTTCCACATAGTGGAGCCTGAGCGAATGCAGGAAGGGCCCGATTAGCCCCAGCAATATGTTAATGATGTGGCCCAGTGTAAAAATAATTACTGCTACGGCTGCCCATAAGATGCCCCTGGAAAAAAGCGGGCCTGTCTGCTCGTTCACAACCACTGCAAGGCCAACTGACGCAAGGCCTATTGCCATGAGCCTCATATATGAGCCAATGTGCACAAACACGCTTGGAAGCTCAACAAGCCCCTGGACACCCTCGCCCTTGTAAAGCATGACAGCTGCACCCGCAACCAGCAGGAGACCGGGCGCAAGCGCAATTTTTGCAGCCATGCCTGCCATTGCCAGACCCACAATCACTGCCCCAGTTTCCAAAAAAAGCCAGCTCCCCTTCTCCAGAATGGCATGGTGAAAGCCGTGCTGCCGGTATATGTTCACAAACCCCAGAACGAGCCCCAGGTTCACGTGAAGGACCCCTATAAGGAGCGTAAGTATGATCAGGTTAATTGCATTGTCAGCGCTCCTGTGCAAAGGCCATGTGCTTATCCATTCTTTAAACCCGTGGCTTTCTGCAGCATGCGCGTCATGTGCTGCCGGTGCATCGTGCCCCCCAGCCCCTGAAATCTCAAAACCGAAAAACTCGCCGAACAGCATTCCAAACGCAATGGACGAGATTGCGCAGAACACCATGATGTTGAGTAGGTCCCTTGCCCCCGGGATTTTCCTTTTCAGTATGAGAAAGACAATCAGGGTCAGGGCGCCGTAGCCAATATCCCCAAGCATGAAACCAAAAAAAAGCGGAAAGGTTATGAACATAAATATTGTAGGGTCAAGCTCGCGGTAGCTTGGCATTGAAAACAGCCTCAGGAGAAATTCGTAGGGCTTTGCTGTCTTCGGGTTGTCCAGGAGCACAGGCGCGCTGTAGTCATCGTCAAGCTCCTCAATTACAAGGCGGCCTGATGTTGCCTCTTCAAGCGATTTGCTCAGCCTAGCCATCCTATTCCGGGGGACCCAGGCAGTTACCACGCTAAAGTTTTTGGTTGCGCCGAACACGAGCGGGGCCTCGCTCTTTTCGACCAGCACGGAAAGGGACTTTTCCATTGCCGCAATCTCTTTTCCGTGGCTGCTCCTTATCTGCCCAATCTTCCTTTTCGCAGCATCTAGCTTTCGCTTAAGCGCTTCTATCTGCGCGCCAAGCGCATGCGTATTTTGTTCCTTTGGGACTTTAAGCTCTGAGAAGCTGTAGCGCCGCAAAAGCTCCAGAACCCTGGCTTCAAGTGTCCTGTCAAAAAATATTGCCATAACAGTTTTCCCGTTGGATTTTGCATAGGTCAGCTCGTAGTTGTCCTCAAGTGCTGCACGTGCCTCTTTCCTGAGCCCAGGCGCGTCATCCACCAGACCGACATAAAAGCCGGTATGCTCGGTTTTCCGGTAAATTCTCTGTGGCAGGCCAAGCCCGCCAATCATGCCTGCCCGGGCCTGCACTTCAGAAAGCCTCTTTATTTCTGACTCTGCCGCTTTCTTTTCTTCCTGTAGCCTGCCCAGGCTCATAAACACCTGGTCAATTCTGGCAAAGTCCGGCTCCATAGGCTTATAGGCAGGCCCCTGGCCAAGCTGAAACATAATGCTCCTTGCCTTGATTACTGCGTCGCTGTATTTGCTGCTGTCTGAAAGCGGCTGGCCAATGTCAAGGGCATCGTCCTTTTTGTGCTCTATTATATGGGCGGCCCTAGCATTGTAGAGCCCGTCTATTACCCTGCGAAGTCTGTCGCTTGGGCAGATTATCCTTAGCTTTACCATTGTCTGGGGCTTAAGCATTCTAAATTCCTTCCCTAAGAAGTCCAATTATATAATCAGCAGTCCTGTCCATGTTCTTCTCTGCCTTTCGCTGAAGCTGCTCAACTGCCCTTTCGGTCTCCTGCTCTATTGTCTGGACCTCCTTCAGAGCTGCCTCTTCGGCCTTCTTCAGCTCATCTTCCTTTAGGCGCGCTATCTCCTCCTCAAGCTTTGCGCGTCTGGCAATTGTTGACTTTTGTGCTTTTTGAATGGCTTGCTGCTTCTGAAGAACGGCGTCCTGTACCATCTTTGCAGCCTTCTCTTCAACTGCATGTATTCTCTTTATGCTCTTATCCATCTTTTCATCACGCTGTGTGCGCAAAGATTGAGAGGTTATATATAAAGATTGCCCAGAGTAGCGTGCAGAGGTTCTGCAGGTGCAAAGGACCCTTTTTGCATTTTTTGGCAGCCCCGGCATGTAATTAATGGCGTGCAGAGCAAAACCCTCCGGGCAAAGGACTGCCCCGCATGAGAGAATGCCGCCATACAGCTGGGTCAGCCGCTCCAGAGGCCGTGGAGGTTGCAGTACTCGCGCGCCCTGTGGCTCCTGGTCTTTATAGGGAAAAGGGCCTTTGGCTTCTGACCTGGCTTAAGGAATGCCCTGTACGAAACACCGTCAGCAAGAAGCTCAATCCACTCAATGTAATGCTCTTCTTCCATGGGGTGGGCAACTTCGCCAACCCTGACAAGTATGCCCTCTTCTGTCTCCTCAGTTACAGGCACGTGCTTCTCTGTGGCAGCATCAACAGTGTTCTCTTCCATAAGGAGCATCTTCTTGCCGCAGCACACAAGCTCGCCTATTG
>CAZFZC010000086.1:1695-5298 GCA_964523155.1 uncultured Methanosarcinales archaeon | reverse complement strand
CGATTAGGCTCCCGACAAACGCCCTGCTTTTTTCCTCTTCAAAAACAGAGGGTGTAGCTGTTCCCTTCCACCGTTGGGTATGGAACCGGAAAAATGCCTCAAGCAGCGGGTCTGCCTCTTTATGGCTGCGGCACCTCTCAAAGCTCAGTTTTCCCATCCGGCCCAGATGATTTGCCTTTCTGCGAAGGTCTCGTTTGTTTAACATCTGCGCAATATTTTCCTCTCTTGAAAATACCAGGCTCCTGCACAGGGCTGCTCTCGCTGTTATGTAGTTTTTCCCGCAGCCTCTAGATACTTCTGCAAGAGTCGCAGAACCCTCACGCAGCTGCCCAAAATGAACAAGATCAAAGTCCAGGCATCCTGACGCATATTCAAGAAATGCCTGAAAATCTATAGTGCTGCTGTGCAGAAATTCACAGTAGTCTGCAAAACCGCTGGCCAGAAACTCAAGAACCCGCATGTTCCTGCCCAAGATTCGCCTCTTTCTTATTTGCAGCGGCATTATACCCACAGTCCTGCTGTCCTGTTGCACTGTTATAATGTGGGGCATGCAGTCCTTGGGGCAGTGCCTTATGTATGCTGTGCAGAAGGCAAAATCCTGGAAGGCAGTGTTTTTCTCTTCGCTGTATAGCGATTCCCAGGCATCCCTTAGGCCTTCGGGGTCGCCCTTCCATTCCAAGAACTCCTGCATCATCACTTACCTTCGTAAAGCTGCCTGTACTGGCTGATTATTCTATCGTAGTCAAACTCTGCGGACTTTGCCAGAGCCGCCTCCTCTATCTGCAGCCTGTAGAGCCTGTCGCCAAGCAGCTTTTCCACTGCCTTTTGCAGGGCCCCCATATCTCCCTGGGGCACGAGAATTCCGTCCTTGCCAGAGTCAATTATCTCTGCAAAGCCCCTTTGTGTTGCAGCAACTGCCCTTGCGCAGGAAATTGCCTCAAGCCCGACGGTTGGAAAATTTTCTGTGTATGAGGGGAATGCGCAGACTGTGGCCTGGTTGTATACGTGTGCCAGTGCCAAGCCCTCCAGAAAGCCAAGCCATTTCAGGTTGGGGAGGCTGACGCAACTGTGCAGGGGGCCTTCGCCTGCCACCCAGAACTCTGTCCCTGGCATTCTCCTGGCCATTTCTGCAAACTCCCATACACCCTTTATCTCAACAAGCCTGCCGACAAAAAGCACTACATTGTCCTTCTGCAGCCCCCGCACAGGGAAGAACACCTGCCTGTCTATGCCATTTCTGATAACAACACTGTCGTAGCCGTAATGCTTTTTCACATAATTTCTCAGCCACTGGCTGGGCGAAGTCAGACAGTCAGCTTTCCCAAATCCGGTTTTGGCAAGGGCCCTGTACAAAAAGCTGTTCTTGAGATACTCGCACCCGTGCATTGTCACAACCTTTCTTGCCTTCACATTCCTGAACACAAAGCCCCACGGCAGGGACATGTGGCAGTGAACAATGTCAAAGGGGTGCTCCTCCAGGATGCGCCCAATCCTGTGCCAGCCCACTGTGCTGTAGTAAAGTGTCAGCGGCGAAACATCAGGTATGACATGAACCCGGACGCCTGTAGGCGGCTTTGCGTTGGCTGTGGTTGTCAGGACATGGACCTCGTAGTGAGGTGCAAGGCGTCTGGCAGTTTCCCAGGCGACTTTTTCTGCGCCAGCAGTGTCGGGCGGCACCTGGGTTGACACAACCAGCAGGCGCTTCTTCTGTTTTGTGGCCTTTTCAGACATTGTTACCATCAAAAAATAGTAAATTATTTAAATATTTTGTTATCCGGGGTGCAGATGGCTGATGTCTTGCGAAACCTTCCAGCAAAACTGCTGGACACTGTGGGGGCAAACAGACTATACAGGATGACTCTTGGCAGAAAAAATGTTGTCATTCTCATGTACCACAGCATCAGCCTTGGCAGCAGGGGGCTGTCCAATGGTGTTGTTAGCGCCACCTGCTCAGATTTTGAGGAGCAGATGGAGTATCTTGCGGGCAACTGCACAGTCATAGGCACAGAAAAGCTGAGGCAGATAATGGCAGGCAGGTGCAGTCTCCCGGCAAATCCGGTAATGGTGACTTTTGATGACGGGTACATGGACAATTACCTGTATGCTTATCCTGTCCTTCGCAGGCTCAGGCTTCCGGCGGTCATTTCACTGACAACAGGCCATATCGGAGGCTTGCAGCCGTTCTGGTGGGACAGGCTGGAATATGCGCTCTTCAACACTACAAAGGGCATGGTGAGGGCCCTTGGGCCGCTGAGCCTTGCCACCTGGCAGGCCAGGGAAAAGGCACGAAGGCTGATGCTTGTGAGGCTCAAGAAGCTCTCAGAGAGGCAGAAGAAGCAGAAGCTTGAAGAGGTTGAAAAAGAGCTTGGTGTTTGGGCAAAGGGCTCACGCCACATGTTTTTGGGCTGGAGGCAGGTAAGGGAAATGGCAGGCAGCGGAATTGAGTTTGCCGCGCATACTGTGACGCACCCAATACTCACCAGGGTATCGCTGGCTGATGCCAGGAGGGAAATACGCGCAAGCAAGCAGGAGATTGAGAAAAGGACCGGTCGCCCGGTGCAGCTTTTCACCTATCCCAACGGACAGGAGGAAGACATGAGCGAGAGGCTTGACAAAGAGATTGCAAAAGCCGGGTTTTCCTTTGCGCTCAGCACTTCCTATGGGGTGAACATTCCCGGGAGGGATACTTTCAGGCTGAATAGGATAGGTGTTGCCAAGGGAGACAGTATCGAGCTCTTCAGGCTCAAGGCAAGCGGTCTCTCGGCAGGTCTGCAGGGTATATACAGGGGGATGCTGGCATGATTACCAGGAAAGACATAATAACCTATCATGAGGACAGGGTTGGCAATTACATCGTGGATACCGAAAGGCAGCCCGAGAAGTACATTTACTCAGGCTATTTCAGGGTACTTTACTCAAGGAAAGGGGGCAGGCGCGCCCTTGACCTCGGATGCGGCGCCGGCACCTTCACCTTTCCGCTGACTGCAAAGTATGATGAGGTCTATGGTGTTGACATTACGCAGGAGATGCTTGATGCAATGCAGCAGGAAGCAAAGAGGCGAAACATCCGTGTTCGGGCAGTCAAGGCGGATGTGAGCAGCATGCCCTTTCCCGACAACCACTTTGACTTCATAGTTGCTGTTGGCCTCATGGAATGCCTGCCGGACCAGGACAGGGTGCTTGCCGAGATAAGGCGTGTGCTTGCGCCAGGAGGGATTGCAAGCATCAGGTGGCTCAACCGCGCAGGGGTGTGGGGGAGGACTGAGCGCGTGCTCAAGAAAATTGGGATAAGCTTCTCAGGCCCGTTCTCTGACAATTTCGCCATGCTTGACAACGTCAAATGCCTTCTGCGCAAGTCAGGGTTCAGGATAAAGAGCATAACCGGGATGATAAGGCTTCCTGTCAACATATTCCCAAAGCAGGTTTCATGGGTGCTAACCCTGCTTTTCATCAGGACAGGGATTGTGCAGGCGCTTGAGAAAAGGAACAGGAAAGAGTCAAGCATCCACAGGTACTACTATGCCTTCTGCACAAAGGTTACAAAATGAGGTTTACTGTCATCCGGAGCCTTGAGGGAATGAAGGCGGCGGGCAGCGCATGGGA
>CAZFZC010000086.1:0-1685 GCA_964523155.1 uncultured Methanosarcinales archaeon | reverse complement strand
CACCTGTGCCCGGGCGAAATATACCTGGTTCTTGCAGAAGAGAACAGAAGGCTGTGCGCAGTCGCGCCCCTGTGGCTGCAGAAAAAATTTGGGTTATCTGTCCTGCGGTTCGCAGGCTCGCCGATGGCAGACTACAACAGCTTTGTTGCAGAGAGCCCTGATGCCATGGAACAGCTGACTGAATTTGTAATGCAGGAGTGTTCCTGGGATGTGCTGATACTTGACGACATTATGGAGGGCTCGGCTCTTCCTAAAATGGCGCGCAAATACTCCAGGGATAACCTGGGGGTTTTCGGCGCAAACCCCTGTATGTCGCTGGACCTTAAAAGGGCAGGCCCCGGTGTCATGCGCAAGAGGGGCCTTAATAGGTTCATTAAAGCCCTGCGAAAAATGGGAAAGCTGGAATTTGTCATAGCCCGCAATCATGCGCAGGCACTTGACATCCTGGCAAGACAGCACAGGGACATCTGGCGACTGCGCGGCGAATTAAGCATGTTCTGCTCGCCTGCCAGGTATGGGTTTTTGAGGAAGATTGCAGACTCCATGCCGCACAACATACATATATGGATGCTCATTCTCAACAGTGAGCCAATAGCAATACAGTTTGGCTTTTCCTTCAGGGGAACATATGTTACATACATCCAGTCACACGACCCCAGGTACAAAAAGTACTCAGCAGGCACCCTGCTTTACTCGCATTTTATCAGGCATTACCTGGAGCAGGGCTACAGCGCAGTTGACCACACCCGGGGCACTGAGCCGTACAAGGAAAGGTTTTCGAACACAAGGACAGAAAACTCATGCATTGCTGCTGCAAAAAGCGGCCTTGCCTGGGCGGTTCTGTCCCCATTCCTGATGGCAAGGGAGCGAACGCTCAGAAACCCGCGGCTTCACGAAATGACTGTTTCTGCCAGAAGGATGCTGAAAAAGCCCATTGTAAATCACAGGTACAAAACGGCTGAGAACCAAGAAATCGGCCAGTAGAGGCCTTCTGGGGCACCATGCACTACCGAAAAGTATATAAGCATGGCCCAATTTGGCAGTGGACATGGAAGACAGCTACGGAAGCGACAAAATACAGGTTCTTGGCGGCCTGGAGGCGGTGAGGAAAAGGCCCGGGATGTACATAGGCGACACTTCCCTGCGGGGCCTGCACCAACTCATATATGAAGTTGTTGACAACTCCATTGACGAGGCGCTTGCCGGTTTCTGCACAGAGGTGAATGTCAGCATACATACAGACGGCTCGGTCACAGTAACAGACAACGGAAGGGGAATACCCGTTGATATTCATCCAAAGCTTAAGGTTCCGGCAGTGCAGATTGTCATGACAAAACTGCACGCAGGCGGCAAGTTCGACGAGAAAACCTACAAGGTTTCAGGCGGGCTGCACGGCGTTGGCGTCAGCGTTGTGAACGCGCTTTCCGAATGGCTTGAGGTCCGGGTGCACAAAAGGGGCAGGATATACAGCCAGAAGTACCAGCGGGGAAAGCCGGTCACCAGGGTGCAGGCTGTAGGGGAGACCGAGAACAGGGGGACTATTGTGCGCTTTAAGCCTGACAGGGAAATCTTTGAGAAGACAGATTTTCATTTTGAGACAGTTTCAGCCAGGCTGAGGGAGCTCGCATTTCTCAACAAGGGAATCCAGATAACAATCAGGGACGAGCGCGAAAGCAAGGAAAAGA
>CAZFZC010000085.1:0-5445 GCA_964523155.1 uncultured Methanosarcinales archaeon | reverse complement strand
AGGTATTTGAGCACGCTGTTCTTGCGCACATCCGCAAGCTTTTTTGTCAGCTTGTGCGCAAGCACTATTGGCAAGGGCATGTATTCAGGAGTTTCGTTGCACGCATAGCCGAACATCATCCCCTGGTCGCCTGCTCCCTGCTCCTTGAACTTGCCTGTGCCGCTAACACCCTGGCTTATGTCAGGGGACTGCTCGCTGACTGCAGCAAGAACCCCGCAGCCGTCGGCATCAAAGCCGTAGTTCGGGTTGTCATACCCAATTTTCCTTATGGTTTCGCGGACAACTTTCTGAAAATCCACATAGGTCGTTGTTGTGAGCTCGCCTGCAATCATCACAAAACCCGTCTTGGTCAGGGTCTCAATAGCAACCCTGCCCTGGGGGTCTTCCCTGAGCACCGCGTCAAGTATTGAGTCGCTTATCTGGTCGCACATCTTGTCCGGGTGGCCCTCTGTTACGCTTTCGCTTGTGAAAAAATACCTTCCCATAAATTGCACCTCCTGCATCAATTTTCTCCATACAGGTTATGAGCAGGTATATAAAAAATGCTGACAAAAATATTCTTATTGGAATATCAAAAGAACTCCTGGGCAAAAATGCCCAGGAATTTCTGCATGGCTGCATGGTTTTTCCTGAGCTTTCTGTTTGCAGTTTCAACCAGAAACGAAACAAAGCTCTGCTCTGCAAAAAGTCCTGTGCCGCATCCGAGGGGAACTGACATGCTTTCGTTGCCGGCTATCTCTACCACGAGCCTGGGCGCAAGTGAGAGTATCCCTGAATGCTTAAGCCCGGTTTTCCTTGCGCACGCAAGCAACCTGCCTGCGCAGTGATTGTCCTTTGCAACTGTGTGAAGTATGAACGGCTCCATTTTGAGCCACACTGTACCCTGCGCTGGCTGGCCGAGGCAGCCCATAACCTCACGGTCGTCTGCCCCTGTATGGCTCACATACAGCCACCTGCAGTCTTTCTTTTTGCCGGTTGCGGGCTCGCACAGGACAATCACCCTGCCTGAGCAGCTGCTGGTTGTGTAGAAGCCATCGTGCCTGTTTATAGCCTGCAGTAACCCAAGTATCTCACTGTCAGGCTTTCCCTTCCTCGAGTTGTCCTTCTTTGACCAGACTGATTTTTTCCTGTGTGAAAACATATGCCGGGAATCGGCGGCAGTGTTATAAAGGTTCCCCTTTTTTCAGAAGGTATTTTCTCATTTCAGACACAAAGAAGCCGGCATCAGAAAGCAGTCTGTCATACTCCTTTCCGCTCATTTCCCGTATGTCCCTGTGCAGTATCTTCTTGCTTGTCCCATAGAGCTTCTCCATGATTTTGGCGCATTTCCTGTGAACATGCCCGGGCTTAACCAGCTTCTCGTCAATTAGCCCTGCAATCCTGCCAGGATTCTGCGGCATCTCGCCTGCCTTCATCAGGCTGGCGTGCGCTGCGTCAATTGCAGCCCAGTAAAGGTCAAGAACTGCCTGCATGACATGCCATTTGCTGTTGTGCATGGTCTGGGGCACCCTGCTGTAATACGAGATAACCGCCTCCTTAGTGGGCCGTATCCTGCCCTGGTGCAAAAGCAGCTGGAGCGGGGAGAAAAAACCCGTGTCTACCATGGCAAACCCGTCCCTCAGGATGTTGATGCCAATCGGGTCTCCGACGCGCATATATTCCCAGAAAGACGTGAAGCGCAGGGTTGTCACGTGAAGCCTGGTTGACACTGCGTACACTGTTTTCTCAACAATCAGGCGGTATGCCTCAACCACCTCTTTGCTTAGCACATAGGACACGTCGTCGACAATGAGCAGCACATCAATGTCTGCTGCAGGCTCCTGCGGGTTTCGTGCCTTGCTTCCGAATAGGACGACAGCGCGCAAAAACCTGCCAAACTCCTTAAGGACAATCTTTGAGAACTTGTAGGCAAGGTCAATATCTTCCCTTGTGTAGCCGTGGCTTCGCTGCGGGGGCTGTTTCTTCTCTACCTTGAACTCCATGAGCTTTTCAGCAAGCTTACAGGGTATAAAAAACTTTATCACTATTGTTAAGGAGTCCCCTACCCTGGCAGCATAGATTTTTATACTTGCCTGGATACGCAGTCGCCCATGCCAGAGGACCTTGAGGTTGTAATCAGGGAGAAAATCAGGCCAGCGGTTGATGCAACACTGGAACAAATCGGCAGCCTGGAGAAATTTGCAACCGACCTTGCTGCAAGGCTTGATGACACATGCCTGGTTGACATAAACGTTGACACCAGGCTTGGGTACAGGGATGCCAAGCGAAAATTCAAGAAGCAGTTTCTTAGAAAGCTCCTTCTCCTGCATTACGGCAATGTGAGCGAGGTGGCAAGGGTAACAGGCAAGAACCGAAGGAGCATACACAGGCTCATCAGAAAGTTTGCAATAAACATAAGGAAAATAAAGAAGGAGCTTATCCGTCCCTACGACATTGAGCTTAATGCGGTATCCAGCGCGGTTGAGCATGTTCTGCAGGACTACCGTGGACAGAGCAGCTACCCTTTTCTGAAGCTTTACGCTGACATCCCCGCCATTTCCGGAAACATACTTGACACGCTTCCCAGACCGACACTTAGCTTTGAGGCAGCGCAGAAAAATTTTGAGACAAGGTACTTTAAGAAAGCCCTCAAGGAAAACAGCCACAGTGTTCTCAAGACTGCAAAGAGGATTGGGCTGCGGCAGGAAACCCTCTACAGGAAACTGAGAAGCCTCTCAATCATCTGACATATACAATATATTTTTCGCCGTTTATTACATGCTGTTCCTTTACCCTGAGCGACCGCGGGAAAAACTCCCACCCGTGAACAATCAGGCTGCCTTTCAGTTCCCTTGAAAGCTTGCGCTCAAGGCCCTGCCTGTGGAGCGGCTTGTCCGGGCTGATGTAGACAACACCATAACCTGAGAAATCGTGGTCCATGTAATTGCCTTCACTAAACCCTGCCCTGGAAAAAACAGGCAGGTTTAGCCTGCTTTTTATATGGATAGCTGTGTTTAACAGCGCAGGGTCAAACTCAATTCCGTGTGCCCTCACTCCATAGAGTGATGCAAGCAGGACAACTCTTCCGTCCCCGCTTCCAAGGTCAAGGAGGCTTGCGTGAGAGCCAATGTTCAGCCTGTCAAACAGCTCCCTTGTTTCCCTTAATGGGGTTATGCCCCAGTATCCGACAACCGTGTTTCGCGCAGGGAGCTGGCCGCGCCTGAGCAGCCATTTTACAAAGCTGTCGTATGCGCCCTCCAGCGCATTGTAATGCTCAGTTTCCATTGTACGCACTGCACATACAGGGCTATATAAAATTTACTGTTCACTCCATTGGAACCTGGCTCCAGAGCTGCCAGTCGTTTGATGGGCTGTACGCGCCGAAGATGAAGTAGGGGTTTTGCGTTACGCCGAAATAGCTGTTGTCAACATCCTGCCACAGCCGGGGTGGCGCCCCAATTCTGTAGCCTGCGCCCCGGATGGGGGTACCAAGGCCTGTCCATGTCTCGGTAAGTATGCGTCCCGGGCCGTGAATGGTGTCCTCGCCGTAGGCTTCTGAAATCATTGTGCCCCTGTAGCCTTTCTTTTTCAGATATTCAAGCGCCTTTCGGACAGGAAGGTTTCCCTGGCCCACCGGCAGGTGCTGGTGGCCCGCTCCAATGGCATCAACCACGTGGATGTGCCCTACAATGTCCTCCTTCTCCAGCTTCTCGACCTGCTCCATGTACCACTTGTCAAAGCGCTCTTTCCTTGCCTCCCTGCTTTCCCCTGGCTTTGGCACAAAATGCTTCCACCACATGCCAAGGTGCTGGGTGTCAAGCGTTGCCCTGATATGCTTTGAGGCAAGCTTTTCAGCCTCGCTTTTGCTCAGGCCGGGATTGTAGTCCGGGTTAGGGACCCTGACCAGGTTGCCTTCCCTGTCCCTGCGCTCGCCGGGATCCTCAACCATCCTGCTCGTCAGCCTGCGAACCATCTCCTTCCTGCCCCTTTGCACAAGCTCAATAAGCTCTTCAGGATGCGAGCCAAAGCCCATCTCAGGAAAAATGTTTTCCGGAGCAATATAAACATCCTTTTTCACATAGGGGTTGTTTTGCGTGCGCTCCATCGCGTATATGCCCGCCTCTGCGTAACTCTTTGCAGCCTCGCGCTTGGCATAGTCTGCAACAGGCATGACATGCTTAAGGCTTTCTGTTGTCTCCTCTGCCTGCGCATCCGCTGCAGCGCTTGACTCATGAATGAACTTCATGTCCAAGTCAACCTTGTCTATGATGCGCTTGATTATTTCGCTTGGCAGCTTATTCTCTGTTGGCGCATGTCTGGCCACCAGTTCCGCACCCCCTCCAGATAGCGCTCTGCCTCTTATCTTGCGCTGCTGTTCAAAGAGCTTCCACTGCTCTTCCTTTGGCACCTTCTCCTCGATTGCCTTGAAGTATTCATACATCTTGAGAAGCTCATCGCGCGAGTCCTTCTCATCTTTGTACTCCCGGCTATGGAACAGTGACGAACCCCTGGCCTGCAGAATGCGGGTTTCCATCTGGCTGCGCAGGAACAGCTCTTCTGGAGTCCATTTGTGGCCGTTTGCTTTTGGATGGAACTTGTTCCACTCCTCTGCCCTTGCAACAAAATCCTCCCAGGTAAGCGGCTTTGTCTTGAATCTCTTGTGCTCATCGTCCCACTCCGGCAGTCTCTTGAAAAGGTCGTCAATCTTGGACTCATCAAGCGGCTTTCCATCCTTGTCCACCCACCTGTGCCTCTGTTCTTTCCTATTGTACTCAGTCTTAAACAGTGGCTCGTGCACTATCATGTTTTTCCTGACTTCTGTAATGAGCCTGCCTGTCCTCTCGTCAACCATGTAAAGGGTTGCCTTGCCGGGCTCTTCAGAGTAGTTTAAAAACTTGAAATTTCCGTTCTCATCCCTTGCCCACGGCTGGTCTGATATGTCCCGCTGGTACTCGCCGGTATGAACGACAACCCCGCCGCCGCCTATGTCTGACGCAAGCTCAATTGCGCGCTTAACCTCTTCCATGCCTGTCTTCCTGTACTCGTCTGAAAATCCGCGCTCCTGCGGGTTAAAGCCCGACAGGTTGCCAATCTGCGGGGGGGTGTGCACTGTTGTAAACTCAACCTGGTTTGCCTTGGCAATCTCCCGGAGCGCCTGCCGGGCATCCCGGCCGTAGGCCTCAGCCCCTACAGACTCCTCCCCGCGGCCCATGCTGCTGGAAAGCTCTATCTTGCCTGCACCCATCCTAATGGCATTTTGTGTCGTCTGGATAAAGCTGCCGAAGCGCTGCCCTTCTGGAACGCTCTGGCCTATCTCCTTGATGTTTATGGCATCCTCTATTTTGCGGTCATTTGACTGCTCAAACTCGCCAAAGTATCCGCCTGGTGACGCATAGTACGCGCGGTCCATTGGATTTCGTGCTGTCACAAACTGCATGTCATATGCTATACACTATACTGGTATAT
>CAZFZC010000084.1:3001-5684 GCA_964523155.1 uncultured Methanosarcinales archaeon | reverse complement strand
CTTTGAGATTACCCAGGCAGAGCTAAAGGAAATAAAGAGCAATACCCCCTACATCCACAGCCTTATGCAGAACTACATTGAATACGAACCGGCGTTTCTGCTTGAGCTCAGCCTGCTTGGGTATGCAAATACCGCAAAAAACATTGAGATTGCCAGAGACGGCACCGGCGTTGAGATAAGCTTTGAGCTTGAAAAGAGCGGGCAGGCATACACAAAGACACCCCTGGAGGACATCGGGCTGCTTGAGGCGCTTGTCGCAGGGGTTGTGAACAGGACATTTTCTATTGACACCTCTGCCCAGTCGGTCAGCATCAGGGCTTACGCCCAGAACAGGAGCATGGTTGCCGGCTTTGGGATGGAAAGGGGCGAGTTTGAGGCCATACTTGAGAAGTGGGACGATTTGCGCTACAAGATATACGACAGGATAAACTACACACCGGATTACCTGATTGACTATGTAAGCCATTCTGAGCCCGTGTCTGTGGACTTTGGAATGGAAACCTCAGCAGACCTGTATTACAGGGACGATTTTGTTGACATTGACAGGAGCGTCAATGCAATTGAGACTGACGCAGACGCAATTATTGACAGGGTGTTTTCAAGCTATCCCGAAGTTATGGAGCTTTCCCTTGCGTTCAGGGCAAAGCTTCCTGCAGAGCCCGGCGACATCACGAGCGACGGGGTCCATAAGATAGTGTCCGATGCCTACAGGATGCGGGCAGAGCGAAGGATATGGGAGGCGCTTGACCTGGACAAGCTCACAGCCCAGCAGCACCTCTTCAACTACGAGTCAGCATGGGACCATGATTTCATGGAGCTTAAGCTGCGCCGGAACCTGTTTGGCAGTCCGGATTTTCTCAGAGAGGTTGTTATAACAGGCGCAGCCCTTGACCTTGAGATTGACTCCTGCGTTCTGACCAATGACCTGATGATAGGGCCAAGGGTCAAGGCTGTGCTTAATGCAATTGCCGAGGGCTCAGAGGCGGACCTTGAGTCAGAGGTGTTCCAGATAATGAAGGAGTATGCCAGAAAGGCGGTTTTTGAGATACACCCGCCGTACCTGGAGGAGCTCACCCTTGACCTCAAGATGGTCTACCGGGACACAACAGGCCAGGAGATTGATGTTGTGGACCTTGGGGAAATTGTGTTTGAGAAAGAAGAGGATGCAATGTACTGGTTCCAGATAAGGGACCCAAAGGAGCTGGAGTGGGTTATTGAAACAGATGAGTCCCTTGACATTGACAATGACGAGGTTTTGTGCCAGGCTTAGCTTAGCGCTTGCGCTTCTGCCGGCCCTGTGCCTTGCTGATACAGAGGTGTTCTCCGGCTGGGTTGATGACGGGGACACTCTCAGGCTTGGCGACTACAGGCTCAAGGCAACCTACATATCTGGTAAGGTGCTGGCTGCAGTAGGCCTGGTGCAGACCGACATACCCCTGGGCGAGTGCAGGAGGATTACGCCGTTTGACATCTGTTTCCTGGACAGCAGGCTTCTTAAGGGCGGGACAGTTGTTCCCGACGACATACACGACCCCGACGTTGATACCCAGATGCTCCTTGAGGTAAGCGCAAGGCTTGCAAAGCTTGAGGTCAGCCGAAATTTCGGAAAAAACACCTTCGACATAAGCGAGGAAGTTTCAGTTTCCCTTACTGTGGAAAATACAGGGGATGCGCCGGCACGGGACGTAATCCTTGAGGACGATTATCCCGGCGCAGTCCAGGTCGCGCCGAAGTTGGGCTGCGATGTCAGTTACAACACTGTGGCCTGGCACGGCACAATCAAGGAGGGTGAAAAGCTTACCTGCTCCTACACCCTTAAGGGCCAGAGCGCGAAGAAGTTCGCCTCGGCTGCAGCAGTGGAATACAACGACGGCATGCAGGAGCAAAAGGCGGCTGACAAGCAGACGCTTGAGGTTTTGGAGCCTTTCCTTAATATTGAAATCGAGAGCAAGTCAACTGTGCGGGCAGGGGACACTGTGCAGTTTACCGTGTCCCTGAAAAACACACTGGACGGGGCAGTCAGGGTGAACAGGATTGCCTACACCCTTCCCGGAGGGCTTGCGCTCGCCAGCGAAGAGGGCTTTAAAAGCGGCTCATGGGAAGGCACTGTGCAGGACAACATGACTCTGTCCTTTTCAGCCCTGGCAGAGCGCACAGGAAGCCAGACTGTCGAGGTTGCCGCCGACTACAGCGCGCATGTTTCGCAGCTGGCCACAGAAAACAGGAAAATAACAGTAAAAAAGGACATTGCGCCTGACATTCGCTATGCTTTTGAGCCCGAAAGGATAACTGTCAGCATATTTAACCCCGAAACCGACAGGCAGGTGAAAAACATCAGGATACGCCTGGTTTCGGACATCCTTAATGACACAAGGGAAATAGCTGTCCTTGGAAGGAAGAACATACAGGAGGCTGTTTTTGGGCTTGCTTTGGCCCCTGGAAGGCACTGGGCAACTGTTTCTGTCGCATACGAAAACGAGCAGGGAGAGAAATTTGGCGAGGAGCGCAGCAAGGAGTGGGCTGTTGCAGAGCCCGGCAGCGATGCAGGGTATGTAAACGAGGCTGCGCCGGCCCGGGGCTTGCCTGCGGCTACCGGGGCAGAGGCAGATGACGAAAGAAGGAAGCTGGCAATACTTGTTGTTGCAGGCGCCGGGCTATTGGCAGTCATCCTTGGCATATTCAA
>CAZFZC010000084.1:0-2991 GCA_964523155.1 uncultured Methanosarcinales archaeon | reverse complement strand
TTAGCAAATGGTGAGAAAAGCAGTTGTTGCGGGCCAGTTCTATGCGTCCAGTAAGGAAGAGCTGACAAGCGAGATTGAGAAAGCACTGAAGGGGGCACCAGACCCGGCCCAAAATTCAGACGGGATTATCAGCCCGCACGCAGGAATCATGTTTTCCGGCAGGTGCCAGGCTGCTGCGTACAAGGCGCTTAAGAAAGCCAGAACCTGCATAGTCCTTGGCTTCTCCCACAGGGGGCTGGGAAGGCACAGGCTCAACATAAGCAGCGAGGACTGGGAGACGCCCCTGGGGGTCGTAAGGACTGATATGGGGCTTGCAGAAACGCTGTCCCGCCTAAATGGTGCCGGCTTTGACGATGCCTGCCATCAGAACGAGCATTCCATCGAGGTCCAGCTGCCCTTCCTGCAGTATCTTGGGAAAGGCGAAAGGATAGTCGCGTGTTCTGTGCATGGCCGGGAATTCGGGATGCTGGCACAGGAGGCTGCAAAGCTTATCTGCGAAGCATCAGTCGTTGCGAGCAGCGATTTCACGCATTACGGTCCGGGCTTTGGATATACGCCGTTCACAGACAATGTCAGGGAAAACCTCAGGAAGCTTGACATGGGCGCAGTAGAGCGAATCCTTGCGCTTGATTTGCCGGGATTTGCAGACTACCTTCTGAAAACAGAGGCGACCATCTGCGGCAGCCCGGCAATTTCGCTCTTGCTTGAGATAATGAAGGTTTCAGGGAACATGGGTGAACTGCTCATGTACTACACATCAGGCGATGTCACAGGAGACTTCTCGCACTGCGTGAGCTACGCGGCGATTGGGTTCAAACGAAGAAATCAAGCAGAACAGCGCACATGATAAGAAGCTGGCAGAAATGTATGAGAGAGACGACATCGCGCTCGCTGACATTCCTGCGAAACCTTGAGAGCACTGCGATTGCGGCATGCTCGATTGCGTATATCTTCCTGTAGGGCAGGCGAAGAGCTCCGGCTTGTGGCCGGGCGAAGCTTTCCTTTTCCATCCTGCCCCTTGCCTTAAGCAGGAACTGGACATAGTAGAGGCCAAACGCAGCTATCGCATAACGCTCGATGTTTCCCAGGATAGCGATTATCGCAACCAGCGCCCCCACGCTGTATGTCAGGGTGTCGCCCGGAAAGACGCTGGCAGGGTAGCGGTTGTAGAGGTAGAAGGCCAGGAGGGCAGCAACCATTGCAAACGCTACTGCAGAGGCGTTATACGAGCCTGCGAAATACGCGATTGCCCCAAGCCCTGTAAGAAGCAGTATCCCCTGGCCTGCTTCCAGGCCGTTGTATCCTGCAAGCATGTTGAAGGCGTTTGCCGAGAACATCACGCCCACAGGTATTATGAGAAGGGGATAGAGAAGCCCAAGGTCAACAGTACCCAACACGGGAAATGTCATCTTCGACTGTCCTGCGTTGACGACCATTATTGGCAGGGCTATCGAAAAGGTGAGAAGGGCCTTAACGCCCCTGCGCAGGCCTATCTTCCAGCCGAGGATATCGTCCACAAGGCCTATCATAGAGGCAATGCTTACAGAGAGGAGCATGGCCAGAATGTAGACGAGAGAGCCGTCGTCAGAGCGGTGGGTGAACACCCTCAGCCCCACAAAGCCAAGCATCGAAAGCATGAAGGCTGCGATGACCGGCACCCCCCCAAGCTCAGCCACCTTTCTGCCCGGCTTGTGCTTGTCAGGGCCAATAAGCCCGACCGATCGGGCTTTTCTTTTCCAGAAAGGGACAAGAGTCAGGCTCACAAGAAAACTGAAAATGCCAACGCCAAAAAATACCCAGAGTTCCATCATTTCCCCCTGGCAAAAACCGAGGAGCGCAGAAGTGTGTCGAAGGTTCCGGCATCGCTCCAGAATCCCTTCACAAACTCTGCCTCAAGCTGCCCCCTTCTGATGTAGGCGTTGTTTACGTCTGTTATCTCCAGCTCGCCCCTTTTGCTTGGCTTCAATGTGCGGATTATGTCAAAGACACAATTATCGTAGATGTAAAGGCCTGTGACTGCGTAACTTGATTTTGGCTTGGGGGGCTTTTCCTCGATTGCCACAACCTTTTTGCCTGAGAGCTCTGCCACTCCGAACCGCTCTGCGTCTGTGACTTCCTTGAGAAACACCCTTGCGCCGCTTTGAAACCCGGCCACCCTGTCCCTGAAACTGTCCTCGAAAATATTATCGCCAAGTATGACGCAAAGGCTCTCGCCTGCTGCGAACTTCTCTGCGAGCGAGAGCGCCTGTGCAATGCCTCCTGCCTCTTCCTGGACCTCGTATGAGAGCCTGAGGCCAAGCTCTGTGCCGCTGCCAAGGAGATTAAGGAAATGGCCTGCGTGGCCGCGGCCCGAAACTATCAGTATATGCTTAAGCCCTGCATCCTTTAGTGTCTGCAGCGGATAGTATATCATCGGCCTGTCATAGACAGGCAGCAGGTGCTTGTTCGTAACCCTGGTCAGTGGCATCAGCCTCTGCCCTGTGCCGCCAGCAAGTACCACTCCCTTCATTTCAGAAACCTCCTCAGCGCGGTTTTCCAGTCAGGCATAGTGCTCTTATATTTTGTATTTAAAAGTATTGAATACCTGGGCCTTTTGGCCGTCCTGGGCAAGTCAGCTGTTGCCACGGGTATTATGCTGCAGGGCTTCTCTTTAATCTTGACTATCTCCTTTGCGAGGTCATACCTGGTGCAGTGTCCCTTTGACACGATATGATAGACTCCGGGCTTATGGCTTTTCTCGAGAAACATCCTGAGCTCAAGGGCAAGGTCCATGGTGTTTGTCGGGCTGCCGTGCTGGTCATCAACAACCCTTATCTCACCTCCTGCCTGCTCAAGGATGCTCTTCACGAAGCTGTTTCCGTTCCTGCCGTAGAGCCATGCTGTGCGGATGATGTAGTGCCTGGGATTTTCCTCCCGGATGAGTGTCTCGCCAAGGAGCTTTGAGCGGCCGTAGGCGTTTAGGGGCTTTGGCCTGTCATCTTCCCTGTAGCC
>CAZFZC010000083.1:0-5687 GCA_964523155.1 uncultured Methanosarcinales archaeon | reverse complement strand
AGGAGGGTCGGCAAGACAACAATTATGTTTCAGGCCATACAAAGACTGCTGCAAAAAGTTGTTCCGGCAGATATCCTTTTCATTAATCTTGACACATTCAGCCTTCTGGATGCCTCTATCCATGACATGGTAAATGAATACAGGAGGATACACAAGAAATCTGTGCGCGACCATTTCTACCTCTTTCTGGACGAGGTGGCGTCAAGGGAGAATTTTGAAAAAGAGCTCAAAAGCATTTATGACAACGAGAACATCAGCGTTGTATGCACTTCCTCTGTTGCAACATGGATGCGGGATAAGAGGGCGCTTTTGACAGGACGAACATCCACAATAGAGGTCATGCCCCTGAGCTTTCCTGAGTTTTTGAAATTCAGAGGAGTCCTGGCAAGAAAATCAGAAAAGGCGATTCTTGAATCGCATTTCAGGGACTACCTCAGGATTGGCGGAATACCGCATTATGTTCTTTATGAGGAAGAGGAGTACCTCCGGGAGCTTGTGGAGAGCATTATCTACAAGGACATCATTGCCCAGTACAAGATAACCAATGAGAAGGTGATTAAGGAGCTCTTTGTCCTGCTTGCAAGCAGGGTGGGCAAGGCCATGAGCTACAGCAGGCTTGCAAACATGCTCAACATATCCATTGACAGCGTTAAGAGGTATATAGACTATTTTGAGAAGGCGTACCTTTTCTACACCATTGAGAGGCACAGCGGCTCTTACAACGAAAAAATAGCCTCTCCAAAAAAAGTTTATATAGGTGATGTGGGAATCAGGAACATGGTGACAGGCTTTCGTGACCTAGGAGCAAGCTTTGAGAACCTTGTATTTCTGAAGATCAAGGACAAAAGGCCATCATATTATATTGACAGATCAGTGGAAATTGACTTTGCAGCAGGCGACATGCTGATTGAGGCCAAGTACAAAAGCGAGATGAACGAAAAGCAGAAAAGGGTTTTTGAGTCCGCAAGGTTCGAGCACAAAATCCTTGCCAGGGGCGTAGAGTTTTTCCTGGAAAGATAATAGTGTCGGTGTTTCTTGGAAGGGTTGTCTTGTAAGGGTTGTCATGATTTCAGCACCAGCTGTATGAGTCTTTGGTGCAGAGTTCTGCCAACAGCTTGCTGTTTGTCTTTTGCAGGTCCTGGATCTTTTTCCTCTGTATCTCAATCTCTTCCTGCTGCTCCTGGACCGCTCTTATCAGGAGATACTTGAAACCCGGATCCTCATAAGTGTAGTAGCCGTTCGGATTCTCGACCAGGAGCTCCGGATGGGTCCTGTTGACATCCTGTGCGACAAGGCCTAGGCTGGTCTGGTTTTCCCCGATAAAGTTGAATTTTACAGGCCTGAAGTCACTGAGGTAAGAAACAGCACCCTCGAGAGGTTCGATATTCTCTTTTAGCCTTGCGTCTGATGAGCAGGTGGAAAGCGCGCCGTTGCTATCGCATATGTTTTCCAGCTTGCCGGTCGCCTGATATATCTCCACCTCTAAGCGCTCAACCTCTTGCTTAAGCGCTTTAACTCCGGCAAGGGCAAAGGTAGCGTAATCATACAAAGAGACCGATTTGCCGTCCTTGGACAAAACCCGCTTCGGCGCCTGCTCGGCAATCACTCCCATCATTTTATCGCTGGAGGAAGCGGCTTCGTTTGCTTCGCCCGACCGGTCAAAATCCTTTTTCCAGCGGTAAGTCGCTATCTCCAACCCGCCAATCTCGCCTAAAATCTCATCATAATCTTGTTCCTCTAAATAGGAAATCTCGGTTTTGTAGGCCGCGGAAGAATAGACATTCCAGCCGTCGGCAATCGGATTACCCATGCCCTGGCCAATCGTCAAGATATTGGTCGGCGTGGTGGTACCAATGCCCACATTGCCGTCGCTTCCTATATATATAGAAGGTGAACTGGTGGTGGCGGTGGTCAAACTTATTATGGAATTAATGTCCTTAAACGCGCCAATCACATAAGCGTTGAAGTCGCTGGGATAAAAAAGCGCTTTGGCTTGCTCTCCTTCCGGAATCAAAAGAGCGTCGTTGCCTTCAGGAGTGTATTCGCTTATCCATTTCGGAAAAATCTCCTCAACTGCCTGGGCTGACAAACCGGCGTGAATGCTATCGCCGTCAAAGTGCTGTTCCGGATTTTTCCATTCATATTTAATTGGCTGAAAAGAGGTTAAAAGGTCTAAAGAACCGCTTAAATTAGAAATGACATTCTTTAACCTAATATCGGAGGAATCGGACCAATCGCCTCCGCCCGGTTTGCCTGCCGTGCCGTCAACTTCAAGAAGGAAGTCCGGACTCGTGTCCCCGATGCCGACGTTGCCAGCAGGAATAATAGACAATACCTCAGAATAATTTTCGACACCCCCGGTTGTGTTAGTATCAACAAGGAAACCGATTCTGTCTGTTGCCCCATTTACACCCCCTGTTCTTATGAATAAATCTCTGTTTGCAGGACCCGTGATGTAATTCTGCAAGTCAGTTGAATCGCTGAGTGTTATATCTGCAACTCCAGTAATATTCCCATTATTGTTTCCCAGGTCAAGTCTGTCTGAAGGCTCCGTCGTCCCGATGCCGACGTTGCCGGTGTTGTCAATTACCATATCCTCTGCACTGGTTGTCCTACCAAAACCCATTAAATCTACACCAGCTCCGCCCAAATTTTTGATATATACAGAATTATCTTTGGCATCATTTTCTAATTGTAATGAACCGTTTGAAATTCGTATATCACCATCATCAACGTGCAATAAATCCCCCGGCCCCGTCGTCCCAATCCCGATGTTGCCGTCCGAGTCAATGCGCATCCTCTCCACCCCAGAGGTGTTGAATGCAATCTCATCAGAAACCGGCTCATAGATGTTAAAGCTTGCAAGAGCTGCAGGCAGGAACAATACGAACAGGATAAAAACAGCGCATCTGCATACTCCATTATCTTTCAAATAATATCCTTTTCTCATCATCAATCGCCCCTGTGTTTCTTATTAACTGAAGGCTTCTCAATGTATCCTGTATAATTCATCAAAAAACCTCTTCTCTATCATCACGTGCTTTTTCATCTCTTTCATCATCCTCTCGGTGTCAAGCACAGCCCACGAATCCCCGTGCTCATGCTGCCAGACAGCCTCGTCTGCAAGGCGCTGCCAGTCGAAGTCCTTGTCTTTTTCCAGTATTGTCCTGATGTCCTCGAAATCGTTCTTCCTGTCGGTGATGCCTTTGAGGTATGCAATATGCTCTTTTCCCAGCACTTTCAGGACGAGCTTTTTGTTGCCTTTGAACTCGTGAACGGCGAACAGGCTGCTTCTCATCGCAGGCGAGAGGACAGACCTGAAAATTTTCCTGCTGAACAGGTCAAGCCTGTAGTCAAGCCTCTTGTAGATGAGCGGCCTGTTTTTGTCCCTGAGCTTTTCAGGCCTGTATATGGCAAACGGGCTTGACTCGGCAAACCCGAGGTCTTCTGCCGCTTCGGCAAAGGCAAGCCTGTCAGAGCTGTTTTCAAAGCATAAATCAACATCCTTTGTCCCCGCCTTGTAGCCATAGAACATCATGGCATTTCCTCCGAACGCATAACAGGCAATGTCTTTTTTTATCCTTTGGCTGATGAGCCTGAACAACCCGAGCTGGTCTGTGTGCGTGATCACATTGACACCTGCCGCATATCAGCCCTTCTGAACGGAATGCCTACATTCCATCTTCCTGATGCTTCAAAGAACCCCGGCTCTTCTGTTTCGTAGTTCCTGACAAGGTACTTCCTTTTTCTGAAGGCCCCTCTTCTGTAAGCCCCGGGCATCCGCCTTGTCCAGAACGTCAGCCTCGCGACGTCGTAGAGCGCTCCGACCTCCTGCCAGCAGCCGTTCTCCTTGGCAAGCCTGTAGAGCTTTTTCCAGTCTCTGATGCCGCGGAACAGCCTTGTCGCAGCAAGCAGGGCGCGAAAGTCCCTTGTCTTTATGGCATCAACCAGAGCATCTTCTGGCCCATACCCGCCATGCACCTGGTGGTCGTACCATGGCACGAGCTGGAAGTTGGGAGAATACCTGTTGAGGATGTCAAACATCCCCTGCTTTCCCGGAAGCTGTTTTGTGAGTGTTATCCTGTAGATGCGCTTCATCTTCCCGCCGCCGGTCGTGCTGACATGGCCCTGTTTTTTCAGCCTTGAAACCAGGTTGATAGCACCCTGGCGCGATATGCCCATTATCTCTGCGACAGTCTCTGCTGTCTGCAGGCCCGCAAGTTCCCTGAGCACTTCGTTGATGTCGGCTTTTTTCGGCATTTTATGGTTATGTATAATTAATATTATTTAAATATTGTGTTTTTTAGGTTATCCATTGTTTATTATTGCAGCGATATGAGCGCGACCGCCCAGCCTCCTGTGCTGTTCGTGAGCGCTTTTCCGACAATCGCGCCAGTGCATTTTTCAATCTCCCTGCAGGCCATCGCGTGGCCTGGTTTTTCTGAAGTGACGAGGAGGTCGCCCCTTGCGACCATGCCTGTTACCTTCACAGGCACCCTGCCTGCGATTGCCACGAGCTCCGAGTTCTCGTAGTCGCCGAGCTTGACACCGGGCTTGGTTGAGACGATGCCCGCGACAAGCCGGTCGTAGGGCGTTGTTGACAGAGTGAGGGTCTCGTCGTTCTGGTAGTCTATGACAACGACATCGCCTGGCTCGACGCTTCCACTGAACCTGAAGTACTCTGCAACGTCTGTCGCAGGAGAGGAGTAGCCGGAGTCAGAGAATACCTCGCCGTCGTCTGCGACCCTGAACACGTTCTCAGAAGAATTTGACGCGAGGATTAGGTCACCTGACGAGACGTTTATGTGGAGTTTTGCTGATGGAGAGCTAGTCCCGATGCCGACATTGCCGGTGTTGTAATAGATATCGTCTCCGTTTTTGTCCCAATAATTCGTTAAAGCACTGCCGGAGTTGGTGGAGACCGTCTCACGCATGCCCGCTGGAAAAAAGTATCCGTTCGTGTAAACCGCTGCTTCAGTTAAGCTTGAATCATCCATTTTAACCTCAATCACTTGTGACGCACTAGCCAACACAGACACTGTATTCATGTTTGTATTATCTGATATTGACACTCGATGGCCTGTTCCACTACTTCCGTCTCGTCTATAACTCAAATAAACACCCCCTGCTCCACCAGCTTTATCTGATTCAAATGTCACAAGCCCCTTTGTGCAAAATGTCGGTAGTGTTAATGGTACATTTGTCCATGTAGTGTCCAGGTCTGCTAAACTTCGGTCGGTTTCAGCAACGTCATATTGCAATAAGTCTCCGCCATCGTGCCAGAATTTCTTCACTTGCGAACTCCCATCCGTCAACACCGCGAAAATGGCTTTGTCATTGCCGTTATACCAGCCGTGTTTGGAGTCGGACCAAGCCGGCTCGGTAGTAACCGCTACCAATTGGGTGGCGTCAATTTCTCCGGCCGAGGAGATTCCGGAATAATCCAGATAAACATAGAACCAGTCGCTAGCGGCCAAATCATCAGAATCCGAGTTGGAGCCGGCGGAACCGAAGTCAAAAGTCAGGGAGTTGTCCCAATAAACCACGCCTACATTGTCTAGATAATAGCCGCCGGCGCTCAAAGAGATAGTGTCGGAATCAGTATAGGAGAAGGTGGCGGCTGAATAGGTTTCTCCGCCCCCGCCAGACGGCCACGCAGTCTCGCAGTCGCCGGCAAGGCACAATTC
>CAZFZC010000082.1:0-5726 GCA_964523155.1 uncultured Methanosarcinales archaeon | reverse complement strand
CAGAGGAGGTATGCGACGGGCTTGACAACGACTGCGACGGCGTTTCAGACGAGGATGGCGTTTGCGGCGAGTGCACTCCCGGCGATGTTCAGACGCAGAACTGCGGAACAGCAACAGGCGTGTGCGAGTATGGAATACAGAAGAACACCTGCGTGTCAAACAGCGCAGGCGGCGGTGTATGGTCAGGCTGGGGAGCCTGCGAGGGCGGCGTTGGCCCCACAGAGGAGGTATGCGACGGGCTTGACAACGACTGCGACGGCGTTTCAGACGAGGACGGGGTATGCATTGAGCCGCAGGCACCTGCAATCAGCATTCCTGACATTTACCTGCAGAAGGGCTCAGGGTTCAACGACAACGTGCTTTGCCTCTGGACCCATTCTGACGATCCTGACACACCCAAGGAACAGCTGACCTATGAAATAGTCTCAGAGTCGGACACAGGCGTTGCTGACTGCGATGTTGACAACGCAATGCTTGACTGCACAGTCACAGGCGAGGGCTACAGTATTGTCACAATAACAGTCTATGACGGAATTTTCACTGTCCAGGACACTTTCACAGTGTATGTTGGCGGATACGCAAACGGGGTCTGGGTTGACCTGACTTATCCTGCAGGGGGTGAAACCCTCAGGGGCACAGTCAGCATACAGTGGAACGCCTTTGCAGAAAGCCAGCACGACCTTCTCATCGACCTGTTCTACAGGCAGGATGGGCAAAGCTGGACGCAGATTGCATCCGGCGAGGAAAACGACGGAGCGTATGCCTGGGACACTTCAGCTCTGAAACAGGGCAGCTACCAGCTAAGGGCAGTAGCCTGCGACCTGGACAAATGCGCAGAAGACCAGAGCGGGTTTTTTGTGCTTGAGGGCAGGGGCGCTGATGAGGATGGCAGCAGAGCGTACTGGCTCGGCCTGCCAAGGATAATCCTGGTTGATGAGGTTATTGA
Organism: uncultured Methanosarcinales archaeon; assembly: GCA_964523155.1. Classification (GTDB taxonomy): domain Archaea; phylum Nanobdellota; class Nanobdellia; order Woesearchaeales; family DSVV01; genus CAYXZQ01. The sequence continues at coordinate 4,780 of CAZFZC010000082.1, read as the reverse complement.
CCCTGCCTACCAGGACCTGGTTATAATCCTGAGTGTCATGAACACCGGCGACTTTGATGTCAGGGATACGCGCGCAACAATAATGATTGACGGGATAAACGAGCGGGTAAGGCTGGGCCCGTTTGCCCTTGAAAAGGGCGAGTCATACAGAGGCGAGTTCAAGATTGACATACCTGATGACACCCCGCCCGGCGAGTATCCTGTGAGAATCACTGTTTCCAATCCTCATGTAAAGCGCGTCAGGTACCGATACCTTACGGTAATCTGACACCTGTGTCCAGTTATAAATAGTAACTACTGGGCAATCGAAACATTTAAATATAAACTGTGCATACTTGAGGAGATAAACTAATGGTTGTCCAAAAACCAAGGGGGTAGAGAAAAAATGAGCAGAAAATTTGGTGCACTCTTGTTTTTGTTTGCACTCCTAGCCGTCGGCATGGTTAGTGCGCAAGACATTGAGATACTTGAAGTTGAACTTGACGGTGACGAACTTGACGAGTCAGGCTCAAACACAGTCAGGGCTATTGACCGGGACAATAAATATGAGGTCAGGGTCAAGGTGCTGGCGAATGCCGACGTGGACGACGCACAGGTTGAAGTCTATCTGCGCGGCTATGACCACGACGACAGGGTCGAGGACATCAGCGATGTTTTTGATATGAAGGCCGGAAGGACTTATATTGAGAAGTTCAGCCTGGCTTTCCCGTACAAGATGGACAAGGACACCTACAAGCTGAGGGTCCGGGTTGAGGACCGAAACGGCGAAGGTGTCACAAAGACATATGACATTGAAATCGAATCCGAAAGGCACGACATGAAAATTAAGGATGTTGTGTTCTCACCATCAAACGCTGTTCTGTCAGGCAGGTCGCTGCTGACAACTGTCAGGCTCAAGAACACAGGCATGGTTGACGATGATGAAGGCGTGAAAGTCAGCGTAAGCATTCCGGAGCTTGGAATATCCGCTGCAGACTACATCGACGAAATCGAGGAAGACGATGCAGTAACAAGCGAGGAGCTCTACTTAAGGATCCCGTCATGCACAGCCCCCGGGCAGTATGACGTTGAGGTCGAGGTTGTCTATGACGACGGGGACGAAGTCGAGACATGGACCGGCTCAATAGCAATCCTTGAGGACGAGGCATGCAACGCAAAGGACGATGAGGACGATGCCCCGGCGCAGCCCAAGACGATAATAACCGTTGGCCCGACGACCCAGGAGGTCATGCAGGGCACAGGCGGAGTCATCTACCCGCTGACGCTGAGCAACGCAGGCAAGGACGCAAGGACATATGTCATTACAGCAGACGGCTATGCTGACTGGGCAGACATCCAGATAAGCCCGGCAAACATTGTTGTCCTGCAGCCCGGCGAGGCAAAGGCACTCTATGTGTACCTGTCCGCCAAGGCAGACGCGCAGTCCGGCGAGCACATGTTTTCGCTGAAAATCACATCCGGCGCTGAAACCCTCAAGGAGTTCGCAATGAAAGCCAATGTGAAGGAAGCCGCCGGCCAAGACGCAGAGGCTGCAACCAACTGGACCTCAATCAAGAGGGTTCTTGAGATAGGTCTTGTGGTGCTGGTTGTCCTGCTTGTCATCCTGGGACTCATCATAGGCTTTTCAAGGCTTAAAGGCAATGATGACGTGGATGAGGAAGAGGGCAAGAGCGAGACATACTATTAATTTTTTTAATTTTTTTCTGGTGCCTGAAATGCATTGGCGAAAAACCGTGCTAGTGTTAGCATTGTTTCTGGTTTTTGCAGGTTTCGCTTCAGGCGAATTTTCAGCAGTTTCAAAGAACGGGATAGTCACTGTCTGCAGGGGCTCTGCATTTGCAGAGACTGTGTTTATTGAAAACACCGGCCCTGCTGACTTCACAATTGCCCCTTCACCCTGGAGCGCAGTGTATCCCATGCGGCTTAAGGCGAGAGGGAACTCAAGCTTTGTGCATGTCATAAGCCCCCCGCCGGAAACGCAGTCAGGGCTGTACAGCATAGATACGCTTGTGCGCTCAGGAAAGGGTGCGCAGAAGCTCACGCAGACAGTCAGGCTCATTAGCTGCCCTGCAGAGCTGACAGCTGAAACGGACAGCTTTGCAAACTGCCCCTGCACAGGCACAGTGTACAGGTTCGTTCTGAAAAACACCGGGTCGTTTGCAGACACCTACGACCTTTATGTAAACGCCGCATCATACAGCCTAAGCGAGACTGCGGTTTCGCTTGCGCCCAAAAATTCGCGCACTGTGTATGCAACAGTAACTGAGTGCGGGGGCGCAGGCCTTCGTGCATATATGCTGACCGCAGTGTCGCGAGCAACCGGCCTTGCAGTTCAGAGGCCCTTTTTCCTTACGGTTCAGGACTGCGCAGACTATGAGGTCAGTGACAGCGTCAGGGGAAGTTACTGCAGCCCGCAGAACATTACAGTCACAATAGCAAACACGGGCGAGGCGGCAGACACCTATGTGCTTAATGTCTCCCTTGGCAGCCCCAGGGAATTCAATCTTTCGCCGGGAGAATCTGCCCGGGCATCTTACTATGCGAATGAGAGCGCAGCTGTAACAGTTGCAGTTGACGCGCAGCTTGGGGGGGACTCCTCATACCAAAAGGAATTGCGGTTTTCTGACTGCGCACAAAGACAGTCAGTGCTGCGGGTGCTGTACTGCGCCCTTTTTGTCCTTGCCGCGGCAGTTGTTGCTGTTCTCTTCTACCTGAAGTGGCCTTCCCTCATCTGGATGTTCCTGGCAATTATTGCAGTTGTTGCATTCTGCGGCCTGCCCTACATGGGCACGGCATGGCAGGCAGTTGTCCTCTACAGGCTCTACATTATTGCAGGAATCCTTGTGTTTTTGCTGTTATATGCGCTTTTTCGCCAAAAGCCAATCGGCTTTCTGGCATATGCAGGCATTGTTGTTGGTGTTGCAGCTGTGTTCCTGCTGTTGTCGCTGTGCTTTTTTGCAGGGTACTGCAGGAGCCTGGGAATTGAGTTTGGCAACAATGCCACACAGGAGACTGTTGTCGCGAATGATACGACGCTCATCCTTGCCGGGGGAAAGCCTTATGAGCTTGACCTGTCTTCAAGGGTTCTTAACCCCGACAACGACCATCTTACGCTTTCTGCAACGCCCGTTGAAAACATAACTGTTGAAACAGATGGGCTCAGGGCTACCCTCACGCCGGAAAGGGGCTTTTTGGGCGAGCGCGTCATAAACTTCATAGTTGACGACGGCAGGGGCGGTAGGGCAGTCAGCCCGGACATCCGGCTGGTGGTGGCTGGCAGGGGCCTGTACCGCATGAACTATCTGCTTGCCGGCTTTTTTCTTGCCGCAATAGCCATTATATTCCTGGTGCTTTTCACCCAGGGCCCGCGCAAAAAAAGAATCCTTGTCCGCAAAAAGAAAAATTAATAAGCCCGCCCGGCACCCTTCGCCAAATCCAGGGGGCGTGGTGAAACCTGGCTATCATATCTGGCTCCAGTGTTCTGGAGCGACGAGGCAGGATGCTGATGACCGGCGATATGGTATGGCTCCTTTGAGCGAGGGATACCAGCTGTTCTGGGTTCAAATCCCAGCGTCCCCATTTTTCTGATTTTCATCAGGTACCGCATAGGGGATTTGGCCCGTTATGTTCTGGGTTCCCTGAAGTTCGCGTCAGCGAACGATGGGTTCCGGGAACAGCAGTTCCCGATACAAATCCCAGCGTCCCCATTTTCGCTTATGCTCAAATGGGTTCTTGGGATTTGAAATGCTCAAAAATCAAAGATTTTTGGCGCCCATCGGCTTACGCCTCTGGGAATCCCAGCGTCCCCCTCTGTTTTGAGTCAGCAATTTGCATGTTGGAAGCAGAAATCAACTATGCGGGGGCTGCGCAGGCGGTGCAGGCGGCAGGCGCTCCTGCAGCTTGCTGTGTATCCTGTTTGTCATCACAAGGTTTGTGATATTCACGATTATCAGGAAGAGTATGACAGCGATATATATTATCTCGTTTGTGTAGGTCTGTATGCCTGATATTATGCTTATGATGGGGCTTACAAATGCCCCGTCAACCTTGAGCGGGTCGAGCCCCACGACGTAAAGCTCTGTCACCCTGTAGGGCCCCGAGCCGTTTACCTTGTAGGACACGTTCCACGAATAGTTCTGCCATGTTGTCGCGTCTGGCCCGTTCTTTGGCCCAAGCGATGAGTTCATTGTCCCTTTCCAGGGTATGTTGTACCTGTAGGCTGTTCCCTGGTAGTCGCCAGAGCTTATCGCCTGGGTTGTGCACTGAGTGCCCGGGCAGGCTATGGAATGGTCCCATGATGCGTAATCGTCGGGTATGAAATCATATACAGTGACATATGTGTACTGGGGTGTCCAGCCGTTGCCGATGTTCTGCACATAGATGTCAACCTGGTACAGGTCTTCTCCTATGTTCGTGATGTTCTTGTCAATCTCAAGCCAGTACCCGTGGACAACATAAATATACTTCAGGTAGAGGTCGTTTCCGCTCCTTGTCTGCGTGAAGTTCACAATCTGGCTGTACCTGTGCGAAATCAGCCACTGGGGATCCATCCACACAATTGGCGGCGGGTAGCTGCTGTTTGCCCCGTCAGTGTAGTTGAACAGCCATCCGGCGCCGCTCCAGGGCGTTGTGATGTTTATTTCAGAGCCGGGAGTGTAGTTAGTTTCAAGCCTGCCCCATGTTGTTGGGCCGGTGTCGTTTGTGGGGTTCATGTCCTGGGTAACCCAGAGCGTAACCAGGCTTAGGTCATAGGTAATGTTCACAGGCACCCTTATGTATG
>CAZFZC010000081.1:0-5777 GCA_964523155.1 uncultured Methanosarcinales archaeon | reverse complement strand
CTCGGGCCCGTCCATGCCCGGCATCTCCCAGTCGAGCACCGCTAGTTGTGGAGCGCCGTCTTTCTGAAACACATCATAAGCCTCACTTCCATCACCTGTAGCGGTTACGCTGTATCCCCACTTGTTCAGTACCGCCTGGAGCATGGCCCGGGAGGTTATGTCGTCTTCGGCAATTAAAATTCGCATGATTCGTCCGACTCCATTTTTGTTTTCAGTTGTAGAAATCGCTGCTCCAGCTCCGGCAGCAGCGTGCACAACGATTCCATATCCCCTGCCTTACCGGCTCGTTCCATGGCATGGGCCGTTTCATGGAACGCCGCGGCGGTGACATTGCCGGCGGCGCCTTTGATTTTGTGCGCCTGGCCGCCAGCCTGTTCGGCCTGGCCGCTTTCCACAAACGATTTTAACGCCGCCATCTGTCCGGGCATATCCTCCAGAAATCCGGCGACAATCGTTTCCGCCAGCTCTACATCATCCATCAGCCGTTCCAATAATACCGAGCGGTCGAATACCCGGGAGACGGCACTTCCATCTTCCTCATTCGGTGGGATATCCTTTTCAGGAGGACCGCCATCCTGTTCCGGACAGAAAACGTGGCATTTTTGAACAGACGAAAAACCCGTGCGTCGTTGCCGGGGCGGGTAATTCTTGCAGTCTCGCGACGCAAAGCCATGGCCGTAGCAGGCACATCCCCTTCAACAGACTCTGCCTCCACAATCTTGCGGGAAAGTGCAGAGTAGTTGATTATTCCTTCCCGCAGACAGCTCTTGATAGTAAATCTGCCCATGAGGTATTTTCTTACAGCTTTGGTAGGTCTCATATAGATGGAAGCTTCAAAACGATATATATATTTTACTATTTTGTTAGATATACAACATTTATGTTGTTTTTGTTTGAAACAAGACACGCAATTTTTATACAATATCAGCATGTTGATTACCATGGCCATTGAAGAAATTGTTAAATCAATAGGAGTTTTAACAACCAAATACTGGGTAAATCTGTTTTCAAACCTGCCCCGCCACGAATTGGGCGTAATTAAGGTCAGTGGCAAGTTACTTAACCCGGTGAACCTGCCTAATTTTTCTGCTGAGATAGCGTACCTGGCCAACGAACTTGGCATATACATGCCGATTGTATGCGGGGGAGGTGTATTTTACGATACAAAATCAACCAAGAAAGTTAACGGACTCCGAATTACCAGCAAAGAGGACATTGAGACAATATCCAGGAAGGCTTTTGATGTGCTGGAAAGCCTCCAGCACAATCTGAAGTCCCATGGCGTCAGTACGGAGATTGTAAGCCCAGATACACTAAAGGTAGTGCCCCACGGTCTGGAACCGGGGCCTGATGGCCCAGTCAACATGGGTTATGTGGGCGACATTGTATCTGTGAATACGCGGGGAATAATTGATGCAGTGCATAATGGCCGGGTTCCTATCATGACTCACCTTGGCATATACGAGAAGCATTTGCACAATGTCAACGCAACAACTGTGGCAACAGAGCTCGTGAAACACCTGCAGGCCAGAAAACTGGTTGTTGTAGGGGACAAGCCTGTACAGGATTCAGACGGAAAAATAATAAAAAAAATTTATTCCCACGCATTCTTAAAAAAGCTTATTTCAAATAATATTATAACTGATGGAATGGCCAAAAACTGCATGGATTCCTATGAACTCCTTACTTACCTGGGCCCAGGTCACTGCGTGCAGATAACATCTTTTAAGTCCACAAAAGACAGCATAGTATCTTCGGGCCTCCTTGAAGAGATAGTGGGCAACGGGAGCGGGACAATGCTTATGATGCTGCCGGTTATTACCCAGTATCCCCTCTCGGCGGTCTCTGTAAAGGCTGTTAGAGAACTCATTAACCAGAGTTTTCTACAGAACAAAAAAAGGCTTGCAACAGATTATTTTGAGAACCTGCCTCCTTGTGCCACTGTTTATTTGGACAGGGCGCATAAGGGTGGTGGCATCAGCTACCCGCTTCACAAGGCAGAGTACATATGCAAACTATTCACCAAAGAAGAGTATGAGGGTATTGGAATAGCAACCTCGGTACTTGAATCTGCAACTCTGAACTATGAAAGTATTGTAATGAGAGCTGACAGAAAAAATGACAAGGCAACCAAATTCTACTCTGAATATGTCAAATGCAGGGGAGGCTTCTTTTCATATGACGAAGACTATACGTACTTTGGAATAAATGTGGCAAGAGCAGAACAGGATGAACTTTGTAAGCAGATGAAGGAGATAGGAAGAACAATGGAGGAAGCAAAATGAAAAAAGTAATACTTGCGTACAGCGGCGGCCTGGATACCTCGGTAATACTGAAATGGCTCTGCAGCCAGGGCTATGACGTGGTTGCCTATGTCGCAGACGTCGGCCAGAAGGATGATTTTGAAAGTGTCAGGCAGAAGGCGCTTAAGAGCGGCGCGTCCAAGGTTTATGTGGAGGACTTAAAGGAGTTTGTCACGGACTTCATATTTCCGGCCATGTGCGCAGGCGCTGTGTACGAAGGCCGCTACCTGCTTGGGACAGCACTGGCAAGGCCGCTGATTGCCAAGCGCCAGATAGAGATTGCAGAGAAGGAAAAGGCGTCGTATGTAGCTCATGGTGCGACAGGGAAGGGCAATGACCAGGTGCGCTTTGAGCTGACATACTATGCGCTCAATCCGAGCATAAAGGTTGTCAGCCCATGGAAGATGCCAGAATTTCTTGAGGTGTTTAGGGGCCGTGACGACATGATTAACTATGCAAAAAAGCATGGCATTGCAGTCAAGGCAACAGCTGATAAGCCATACAGCGAGGATGAGAACCTCTTTCATGTCAGCCACGAAGCAGGAATCCTTGAGGACCCCTCAACGCCTGCGGGCCCTGATGTTTACTCCTGGACATGCGACCCATTGAGTGCCCCGGATGAAGAGGACATCATAAAAATAGATTTCAAGGACGGCATTCCCGTATGTGTCAGTAACCAGAAAACAGGGGTTGTCCGTACAAACCCCCTGGAACTGTTTACGTACCTAAACGAAATTGGGTGCGCACACGGAGTGGGCCGCACGGACATGGTTGAGAACCGCTTTGTGGGTATAAAGAGCCGGGGGGTGTATGAGGCGCCCGGCGCAACCATACTTTACGCTGCACACCAGGACATTGAGGGAATTGCCATGGACAGGGAGGTAATGCGCCTGCGCAACATGCTGACAGCCAAGGTGTCAGAGCTTATATACTACGGGTTCTGGTACAGCCCCGAGATGGACTTTATTATGGCTGCAGTGAAGAAAAGCCAGGAGGTAATTGACGGTTTTGTCACCCTGCGGGTGTGCAAGGGCGGTGTCTGGCCCATCTCCAGGGAGTCGTCGTCCTCGCTTTATGACGCAAGCCTTTCAAGCATGCATATTGAAGGCGGATTTAACCAGAAAGACAGTGAAGGCTTCATACGAATCAATGCCCTGCGGCTCATGGCTCACGCAGCGATAATGAGGCAGAAGGTGAAAAAATGACACTCTGGGACAAGGGAAGCGCAACTGATGCGGCTGTGCAGAAATTTGCCACAGGAACAGACTACATTACTGACGCAAAGCTTGTTGGTTATGACTGTGACGCATCCATTGCCCACACGCATGCACTTGCCTGCTTGGGCCTAATCAGCCCTGCAGAGCAAAAGCTTCTCGCAAGGGAACTCGGGAAGATAAAGAAAGACTCTGCCAGGGGCACCTTTGTAATTATGCCTGAGGACGAGGACTGCCACACTGCAATAGAAAAGCGCCTGACAAGCGTCCTTGGCAGCACGGGGAAGAAGATACACCTTGCAAGAAGCAGAAACGACCAGGTGCTCTGCGCAATCCGCCTTTACGAAAAGGACATGCTCAACCTGGCAATAAAGCGCGTGCAGGTGCTTATGAAAGAAACCGGCAAAAAAATAAGTGCCAACCAAAACGCAAAAATGCCCGGATACACCCATATGCGAAAGGCAATGCCTTCCACTGTTTCAGCCTGGCTTGGCGCTTATGTGGAGGCAATGAAGGATGATGCAACCATAATGAAGTCCGCACTAGCCCTTATTGACAGAAGTGTGCTTGGGTCTGCTGCGGGCTTTGGGACCGGCAGTATTTGTCTCAACAGAAAAAAGACAGCAGGGCTACTTGGGTTCTCAGGGATTATTGAAAATCCCGTCTACTGCCAGATGAGCCGGGGCAAGTACGAGCTTGTTGTGCTTGGCTCGCTCTCCCAGGTAATGCTGGATTTGAACAGGCTTGCAACCGAGCTTCTTATCTTCTCAACAGATGAGTTTGGCTTTGTAAAGCTTCCGGATGAGCTCACAACAGGCTCGTCCATTATGCCGCAGAAGAAAAACCCTGACGCCCTGGAACTTGTGCGGGCAAGCTACCACTGCGTTGCCGGGGAAATGCATAAGCTGCAGGGAATAGTGTCCGGGCTGATGTCAGGCTACAGCCGCGACCTGCAGCTCACAAAGGAACCGGTCATAAGCTCGTTTGAGCGGACTATTGCATGCCTTGAGGTTATGGCAGTCATTGTCAGCAAAATGGTCCTTGACACTGCAAGAATGAAGTCAGGGATAACAGAGGAGATGCACGCAGCAGAAAAAGCCATGGAGCTTGCCATGTCAGGGATGCCTTTTCGCGACGCTTACAGGGAAGTCGCCAAAACCTTTAAATAAGCCTTCTTTTCCCACGAAAGACAGTGATTTTGCCCCCATGGCTTGGCGGCAAAATCTGACAATTTTTGTTCAAATGTCGCGGGTTGCCCTCCGGGCACCCACATAGAAAACTTTAGGAAAATGATTGAAGCAGAGAAAAACGCCCCCGTGGCTTAGTGGCAAACTTTGCCAAAGTTTGATCAAAGGCTGTGGGTTGCCCGAAGGGCAAGCCCACTTATACAACAATGTAGCACGCCCCCGTGGCTTAGTGGTATAGCGCGCGCTTGGTAAGCGCGAGGTCGCGAGTTCAATTCTCGCCGGGGGCTTCCATCAAAACACATCGTGTTTTGATTATTCACGCCCCCAGACATTCTCATTTCAGGGATAGTTCTCGTACATCTTGCCCCTGTCTGGGCTTCGGAGGGCTTCACGCCCTTCTTAAGGTGTTTTTGTCAATTTTTTCTTAAAAAATTGCGCCAGGTTCAATTCTTGCCCGGAGGGGATGGCACACCAGTCTGTTGCCATGGGAAAATTCCAGAAACCGCGGCACCTGCACCTCCTGGGAAGTCCTAACAAAATCTGCGCCACAAAACAGAAAAAGCCTTAAATCTTGCGAAAGCTTTAAATAGTAAAACAGAGCCCCATTTATAAAGTTATCCAAAGTTGGGGGTCAGAATGGCAGACTATATAAGAAAATGTCCTGAATGCGGAGGAATTAACCTGTTCTGGAACAAGGACAAGGGAGAGATAATCTGTAAGGAGTGCGGTCTGGTTGTTGAGGAGAAGATGGTCGATTTCGGCCAGGAATGGCGCGAGTTTGACGACGACCACGGCGCAAAGAAGCGCAGAACGGGAGCGCCGATGACCTATACCCAGTACGACAGGGGCCTTGGAACAGAAGTCGGCAGGAAGGCTGATTTGTACCAGCTTGGAAACAAGGACAGAAACAAGTTTTTCCGTCTAAGGAAATGGCAGTACAGGATAAGCACTGCAATTGAGAGAAACCTCAAACTTGCGCTTGCCGAGCTCAAAAGGGTAAGCTCATACCTGAAGCTGCCAGAAAGCGTTGAGGAGGAGTCTGCCAGGATATACACCCTTGCAGTCCAGCGCGG
>CAZFZC010000080.1:3435-5821 GCA_964523155.1 uncultured Methanosarcinales archaeon | reverse complement strand
GTCGCAGACGAGGTAAAGCACCTCTACCAAAACATCCGCGCTTTCCTGAATATGTACAGATACTGAGCTGCTTCAGCAATATTTAAAAGTGTCCGGCCATGCCCGACAGGTGCGCGAGGGTAGCAAAGCCTGGCCAAATGCGCAGGACTTAAGCATCAGAAAGAGGAAATCCTGTCCCTTAGTGGGTCCGCGGGTTCGAATCCCGTCCCTCGCATTTCTACCTTCCCCTGAGTTGTGCAAGTGCCCTTCCAAGCTCGTCAAGCTTTTGGCCAAACAGTGTCCAGTTACCCTGGCGCAGGCTAAGAAGCGCGTCCTCATAAAGGCTGTTTGCATCAAGGATAAGCTCATCCTCTGTCCTGCCTAAAGAGGGCTTGGCCTCTGCCTTTCCAAAGAGGTTCTCAAGGGCAAGGCCGAGTGTCTTTTCCATTACAACCCGCTCGCCGTCAGACACAATTACCCTGCGAAGCTCCGGAAGTTGGCCCTTGTCTGACTGCAGGTAGAGCGGCTCAACATACAGCAGGCTGTCTTCTATGGGTATCACGAGAAGATTGCCCCTTGTTACGTGTGAGCCCTGCTGGCTCCACAGAGTCAGCTGCTCGCTGATGTCGCCGTCCTGGTCAATTCTTGCCTCTATCTGGCTTGGCCCGTACACCAGCCTGTCCTTGGGGAACGTGTAAAGTATAAGCCTGCCGTAGTTCTCGCTGTCGCTTCTTGCCGCAAACCAGGCGACAATGTTGTCCTTCTTCACAGGTGTAAAAGTGACCATCAGGACAAATTCCTCGGTTTCCTCTCCCGGCAGCTTTATTATGTTGTAGTACGGCTCAACCTTCACCTGCTGGCCTGTGCCGTAGATTTCGTTGGGCAGGTCCCATGCGTCTTCCTTGTTGTAGAAGACGTTTGCGTCAGTCATGTGATAGGTTGCAAAGATTTCACTTTGTATCCTGAACATGTCCTCCGGGTAGCGGATGTGTCTCTTGAGCCCTTCGGGCATGTCTGCATAATCCCTGAAAAGCTCAGGGAAAATGCGCCTGTATGTGTCAATTATTGGCTCGCTTTGCATCACATAGAAGGTTATGTCGCCGTTGAACGCATCCATTACAACCTTGACGCTGTTCCTGATATAGTTGATGCCCCTGTAGCGCTGGGAATAAGGGTAGTTGCCTGTAACAGTATACGCATCCTGTATCCAGTACAGCCTGCCGTTCTCAACCACAAGGTAGGGGTCCTTGTCAAGCATGAGAAAGGGCGCAATCTTTGCTGTCCGCTTCTGTATGCTGCGGTCGTACAGTATCTTGGAATTATCACTGATGTCAGTGCTCAGCATAATCTTTATGTCGGAAAACCGCAATGCAAACAAAAGCTTGCGAAAGAATGAGTCAAGCAGTATGCCGCTGGTTCCGTTGAATTTGCTGTATTCGTTAGTGTTTCCCTTTGGGTAGTTAAACTCCTCTGTGCCCGTGTTAACAAGTATGAAGCTGTTTTCCTTCTCCCCGAAATAGATTTCCGGACGTCTGATCTCAATTGCAGGCTCAGGCACTGTTACCTGCGGCGGTATGTCCTTTATCAGGTAGTTTGGCAGGCCCTGATCAGTAACAGAGTTGACCGGGCTCATTACGACGCCGTAGCCGTGCGTGTATACGAGATGCAGATTTACCCATGTCTGGGCCCCGGGTGGTACCTGCTCCTGGTCCAGTTCGCGAGCTGACAAAAGCACCTGTGTCTCTTTTCCCAGTATCTTGTACCTGTCAAGGTCAATGTTGCTGAGGTCATAGTAGAGCCGTATCTCCTGTGTCTGCTTGTAGGTGTCTGTCAGCGGCCGCCAGTCAAGGATCCGGATATTCCCAACTGTCTTTTCCGAGCGCTTCAGGGCTGCAAGGTCAATGTTCTGGTTTGCGGCAAACACGCTTTCCTCAACACTCAGGCCGTATGCTGCCCGTGTGAACGCTATATTGTTTTCAATGTATGGTTTCTCAAGCCGAAACTCGTTTGGGTTAACCTTGAGAGACTGCACAAGCGCAGGGACAATGCCCTGGCCAAGAATACTGAACGCAAAGTAGCCGGCAATGAGGTAGAGAAGAAGATGGGACTTTCTTGGCATCCTGCCCCGAAACACCATCCAGGCAAGGATTGCAAGCGATACTGCAAAGGCAGCCGCCATAAGGATTGTGATGACAGGCAGCACAACCTCGACATCTGTGAAGCCTGCGCCGACAACAATGCCCTGCTCAGAGTACATTATTGAATATTTTTCCAGGTAGTGCCTGGCAGAGAGAAGGACAAAGAAAATTGAGCCCAGGACCGAGAGGTGGACAAATGAGCCCTTTTTGATTTTTGCAAGCTCTGTCCTGATGTTTACCTGCGAGCGGCCCTGGAAGAATGCAAGGAG
>CAZFZC010000080.1:552-3425 GCA_964523155.1 uncultured Methanosarcinales archaeon | reverse complement strand
AGTATTCCCTGCAGGTAGTCAAGAAGGACAAGCACAAACGCCCCTGCCACTGCAATGGCTGCAAACTTCCAGAGTGCCCACCAGAATGGCAGGGAAAACAAGTAGAATGCCGCGTCTTTGCCAAATATGGGGTCTGTAATGCCAAAGGGCACCTGCCTGAAATACTTGAGAAGCGTGGGCCACGCGCCTATTGCTGCTGTTGCCGCAAAGAATGAGACGAGAAGCGCAGCGCCTGCCTTAAGCTTCAGGGGAATAAAAGATTTTGAAAGCTTAGAGGCAAGGTAAAGGTTAAGGAACAAAAAGACAAACAGTGCTGCGCCGCAAAGCAGGAAAACCAGGATAGATGCCTCAAGGCTCACCATGAACACCTGCTTATAACCAAGGTCAGAGAACCAGAGATAGTCCGAGTACAGGCCAGCCGCGCTTAGTGTCAGAAGCACAACGATTGCAAGCCCTATTATCAGGGAGATGTTTTTCCTTGCCATCATATGCCGGGAGGGTGAGGTGGTATATAAAAGGTGGGTTTGGCCACAAATCCATGGCACACAAGTGTGGCCTGCTCCCATGCTGATTGCAATAGCCTCCAGTGAATTATACACCACACAATAGTAGTTAAAAAGCAAATGTTTTTATATCCGTGCTTTGCAACATCCAAGGATAGCAAAATGGGCATGGAAAATCTTCTCTCACAGGGCGAAATAATTGAAGACAGGTACAAAATTATGAGGCACTTTGCCAACGGCTCCTTCGGGCCGCTGTATGTGGCTGAGAGCACAAGGGTTCCAAAGCAGTTCATTCTCAAGATTAACCTCCCCCACACTGAGCTAAGCATTGATGACTATGTGGGCAGCAGCAATGTATGCAAAATTTCCAGACACAGCCATATCGCAAGAACAGAGAACGAGATAGATGTTACCTGCCGCATGAGACACAGGAACATAATCAACCTTATTGACAGTGTTAAAGTCAGGGACAGGTACCAGGGAATTATTACCGAGGAAATTGAAAATGCCCAAACCTTGAAGCAGTTTATAGACCACCTCCGTAAGAAAGGAAGTTACGGCCCGGACTGGCAAGGAAGGCTTTATGGTGACACCCCAGATGAAGCCTTCCGCTTCGCCCTGCAGATTTCTGACGCGGTAAGTTATATAAGGCAGCAGGGGTATCTTCACAAGGACCTAAAACCTGAAAATATCCTTGTGAGTAACGGGACAGACATCAAGATAATCGATTTCGGAATCTCATGCAGGATCGATGAGCCAAACGGTCTGTTCGGAAACAGGCTGTATTCGCCGCCGGAGTACTTCGCCGGCTGGCAGCACGAGTACTCGGACTACTGGTCAAACGCAGTGATAAACATCGAGCTTTTAACCGGCCAGTACATATTCGGGGACAAAACTCCCGAGAATGTCAACAGCGCCATGGCAAGACTGGTTCCCATTATGAACGAGGAAACAGACACCCTTGCAGAAAAATTAGGAAGAAACGCATGGAGATATGGTTTAAATGTTCCGAAGAGAATTTATGACTCTGAGTTCTGGAACAGGAATGTAAAGCTGGCAAAGAAATTCTTTATGAACAAGGAAACAGAACTCGCATATCAAAGAAAAAATAAGCAGGACATTTTCAGGACATCAATATGGGGGCTTGCTTTTGAACTGCAGTTCTTTCATCCAAAACCAGCATCAAGGAGGCTGCCAATCAGCTGAGCCCTTAATCAAGAACCCCATAGCAAGCTAGGGGGTATGTCACTTGTCAAGCCACTGATGATTGATACCATTGACAGGGCGGAACCTAAAAAAGGACAAATGAAAGACATCCTAAAACCCGGGCAGGTCATTGACGGAAGATATAAAGTGGTGAGGCATTTCCTTGATGGTTCTTTCGGACCACTTTACATAGTGGAAAACCTCAGGGTGCCCATGCAGTCCATCCTTAAGGTCAATCTTCCATATGAAGAGCTGGAAATTGACAAGTGTGTGCACAGCTCAAACCTGGACCTGATAGCGAGCCACAACCACCTGGAAAGAACCCAAAATGAATTAATGGTCACAACAAGACTTAACCATCAAAACATTATCAAGATAGTGGACTCAGTGGATATACATGAGAAATACAAGGGAATTATAACAGAAAAACTTGAGAATGTCCGCCCGCTCAGCGACTACTTCCGGTACTGGAAACTGGATGAAGACGTCAGGAATTTGTACTGGCCGTTTCCCGAGATTAAGGTTTGCGGGATTCACAGAGTCTTTGACCCTTCCTTTGTCAACAAGGTGAAAAATGAGTTCAAGCTAGCAAACCTGGAAGAGATTGTAAGCCGTGATGATTTGCTCAAAAGGCTGGCAGGCCCGGTAGAATTTAGTTACATGCAGCTTGGGGCATATGGTTTTCCAGACATAATTCGGTGGGATAAGGGAAAAACAATTTTGTGCTCTTTTAACCTGGTCCGGCACATTGTTGACTCTTACCTCTCGCTTTTTTATGCAGATTACGTGCGTCAAATACAGGCAGCCATAGAGTATGTGAACAAGAAGGGGTACCTGCACAAGGACATAAAGCCCGAAAACATACTTGTCGAAAACGACACCACAGTAAAAATCATCGATTTCGGGATAGCCGGCCGAATCAGCGAACCAGGCCAGATGTTTGGCAACAGGATATACAGGCCGCCAGAGTGCTTTACGGGCCGGCAGCACAGGAATTCGGATATGTGGTCGGTCGGTGTACTATGCAATGAGCTTTTGACAGGGGAGTATGTTTTCAGAAAAAAGGACAAGGAGCATGTTCATAAATGGACAAAAAGGCTTTTGTTATTTTCGAAGACCACAGGATTCTACGATGAGAGAATTCCTTTTGAATTCAGTGAGCAC
>CAZFZC010000080.1:0-542 GCA_964523155.1 uncultured Methanosarcinales archaeon | reverse complement strand
AACTAGCCGCTAAACTTGAGGCGTGCGGCCTGAACATCGCCTCCTGGATGAAGCAACCCAGTTTTCTGTTTAACGATTTTGTCAGGTACCAGATGAATATGGGCCGCGAAAACATCCAGAATGCCGGCATCCTGGAGCATTTCAATTATTGCAGGGGCGTGTTTCTTCAGAAAAGACTGCTCGAAAGCCTTCATCCCAACCCCAAACACCGCATGTTTGCTCCCGTTGCCTGACTAATCATGCCGCCTGCCAGGCCCCCTTGACAGTGCAGGACAATGCCTCCTCATTCATGTGGTGCACCTGATGGTACATGGAGTACAGGCACATCCTCAGTGTGCACGATTTTATCCTGCCCAGCTTTCTCAGGAATTCCTGCTCCTTTTCCTTGAAATGGCTGAGCCTGTTGCCAATTTCCCTGCTTTCCATAATCTGCCTGTTCATATCCAGCAGGCTCATAAGCAGGCCTATTGCGTCTTTGGCTAAGGCATTCTTCACGTGCTCGCCACTGGGCAGTTGTTGCAGCAGGTCCCTGATTGTATCTG
>CAZFZC010000079.1:3227-5836 GCA_964523155.1 uncultured Methanosarcinales archaeon | reverse complement strand
TTGTATCTGAGATTGTCTCAAGCGACCTTACGGAAAAATACACCCCTGCAAGGCTGCCTGATTCTGCATGGCCGTAGACATTCAGGATTCTCCTGCAGTAAAAATCCAGCTTATTGACCATGTCCTCCATGCATACGACTGACTCTTTTGATGCAAAATCGCCGGTCTCAAACATGCCTTTCGTCTCATTTAGCATGGACCTGACAATTGTGTAAACCCTGCTAATGACCGTGTTAAGATTCTTTTCCTCTATGCTTGTAATGTTCCTAATAAGAATAAATTTTGGGCTCTGCTCCACAATCTCAAAGCCTGTGAGAATGAAAAGGTTCTTCTCAATAAACTTTATGACGTCGGCTGAACCATAGTATATTTTGATCTCGTCATAACCCTGCAGATAAGGGATTATGAATGTTCGCCTGGGCAGGTTCTCTACTCTTTCTATTCTAATTGTTATTGATTTGTGCTGCAGCTTCACTGTGCGGCTAATTAATACCTCCTTTGCGCTGCAGCTCACCTCAACCTCATCCCCTGCCTTCACGCTGTTTCTCTTAACCCATCCTGCAGGCAGGCTGACAGTAAGGGTGTTCGTTCCGACCCTGTTTACTTTTCTCTTCATGAAGCGAAAGAGGGGAAGACTAGTATAAATACTTTTCTAAAAATAATTATATAATTTTATGTAATATTCATAATTGGTAAAAATATATATATTTTTCAGCCCTATTGGACAATATTGCAGTTTTCCAAGAATATTTCCAGAAAAGAAGTAGGAAATCACCTGCACATGGTTCGGATGATTTCCGGAAGCAGTGGGAGGGCAATGAAGATTATGCCACCGTGCCGGAAGATGTCCGCAACACAAGCGGGAATATACGGAATTTTCGGAGAAAGGCAGTTTAAAACCCAACGCATACCAGAGGTGTGATGAATGAAAAGCCAGGATGAAAAAATATTTTCAGAGCTGCGTAGAAATGCGAGAGTGAGCCTGACAGCAATGAGCAGGACAACCAACATTCCTGTCAGCACGCTCTTTGAGCGGCTGCGCAGGCACGAGAGGGACTGCATTATCAAGCACACAACGCTGCTAGATTTTGGAAAGCTTGGCTACAGCGTAAGGGCAATAGTGTTGTTTAAGGCAAATGCCGCAGAAACAGAAAGTGTGGTGCGGTTCCTGCAAAGGCATAGTATGGTTAACACAGCGCACAGGATAACCAACGGCTATGACTACCTGGCTGAAGGGGTGTTTCGCAACCTCCTTGAGCTTTACAATTTCACAGACGAGCTTGAAGAAAAGCTCGGGGTCAGGAGCAAGCAGGTGCTCTTCACAGTCCAGGACATAAAACGGGAAGGTTTCCTGGCAGAAAGCTTTCCTTAAGTCCCCCCGACAAGTCACAGATAGCGGTAGCTATGGAGGCAGGAGAAATGGATATCAAGGTTTTTGCAGAGTACCATAAGTGCACAGATGTCCTGGTCCACGAGCCAGGTCCAGAACTGCATCCTGCTCTACTGCACTATGAAACCAATAATTTTCTGGCTCCGTTTGACAGCCACAAAGCCCGCAAGGAACACAGAAACTTGACAGATGCGCTTGCCGCTGCAGGTGCCAGGGTGCATAAAGTGTCTGACATTATTCTTGCCGGCTGTGTTGAGTCTGCCGGAAAACCGGCCAAGGGCAGAGAACTCGAAAATTTGCAGGAGTTAGCGCATAAAAGCCTTGAGTATCATCTGAGTCAAGAAATGGATGACAGTTGCGCAAACAAAATTCTGCAGGACAAGGAAAAAACAATAAAGTCCCTTCATCCTTACGATCTATACCACATCATTGTTGGCCGGCCCACCTGCAAATTCAAGATTTCTGAAGATAAAATTATCAGCAGCACAAAGTACAGCTCGCAGGGTAATCTCTACTATACCAGGGACCAACAGATAGTAACTGATACCGGTGTTGTAATGGGTAAAATGAAAAACCCTTCCAGACAGCATGAGCCCGAAATAATGCGTTTTGTTTTCAAAAAGCTTGGAATCACCCCCATTTATGAGGTAAAAAGCCATGGTCTCCTGGAAGGAGGGGACTATCTGCCTGCTGGTGATTTTGCACTAATTGGCCACGGGCTGCGTACCAACACAGAGGCTATAGAAGAACTTCTTGGAAACAAGGTAATGAGATTTAGCCAGGTTGTCGTTGTTCACGACCCCATAAAAATTGAGGAGCAGATGCATCTTGACACATATTTCAATATTGTTGGAGAGAAAAAGGCAGTCATCCTTGATGACAGATTCAGAGAGGAGAACAGACCAAAATATTCGCTATATACGCGAAATTTTGACGGAAGCTATGTTAGGGATGCACGCACACACGATGACTTCATAGAGTTCATCCAAAGGGAAAAGGAATTCTCGCTCATAAAGTTGGAATATGACCGTTCAAAAAACTTTGCAACAAACCTTCTATGCATCGAAAACAACACTGTGTTCGGAGTTGCCAACTTAAAATCGCTTTATGAGGAGACTCTTAAGGGTGCGGGACTCAATTACAGACTCCATGATTGTCAGGCACTGTTGATGGGATATGGAGGCATACATTGCATGACCCAGGTTCTAAAGAGGGAAGC
>CAZFZC010000079.1:2685-3217 GCA_964523155.1 uncultured Methanosarcinales archaeon | reverse complement strand
CACAAAGTAATTGAAGAAATGATTGTACAGCCGCTGGCCGGGCTTGAGTATGGTAAGCTTGAGAACCTCCAAGGTAGCGTTCCAATGTTTAGGGCAAAAGACGCCGGCATACTTGTAACTGCATGCCATCATTGCGGCGAGGTTTTTGGAACCTATAGTGCCATAATGTCCTATTTACGTTGGGGAAAAAGAAAAATCACTGCAGTGCCGGTAGTGGACGTTCGGGGTTTTGCCGAATCGCAGAGCAAGCTGTCCGCACTGAAGCACTATGGCTTTGAAAACAGTTATCCTCACCTGGCTGATATGATACATGGTTATAAGGGGGCCAGTCCAAGAAAAATGCCATGGACATACGGAATTGGAGTTAACAGCGTGATTAATGATATGGAAGCACAAATAAGAGGGCACAGGGCTATAGTTGATGTCCACAACTGGTGTGCAGACAAGTATATGCTGATGACAAAACCAGCATACAATACGGACGAACCTCAACTGCTAGAAGAAATCAGTGAACGCGTTAGTCGGCTGGTTC
>CAZFZC010000079.1:1776-2675 GCA_964523155.1 uncultured Methanosarcinales archaeon | reverse complement strand
GGTTCCTTTGGTTAGTTTTGAAATGACAGCGCGAAAAATGATTGTACCCGGGATTTTCCTTACTGAGCACAAAAACACTGTGGCTGATTACGCAAGCAAGAATGGCAAATACAATATTGTTGTAGAGGTTCCAATTGGAAAGGGCAGGCCCGTTGATGAGAAATATTTGACACGCACAACAGAGATGGTGCTTGAGAAAATAATAGAGACCATAGGGTGAAACAATGGAAAAGAAAACATTTCGGTTGGGTGAAGGCAGGAAAGCTGTCATTTATACGCAGATGTATGGAATTGAGTATGTGAAGGATGCAGAACATCCCCTTGCAGAGCAGAAGTTATGTGAACTCGAAGAAAAACTTACAGACCTGGGCTTTGAATGTAAAGAGGCCAGAGGGCACAAATGGGATCCGTCATTGTACATGAGAATAGGCGAGGTAGCAGGATTCCTTAGTGTGGTTAAGGTTGAGACATATTTGCATGCTGTCGGGCCGCGTGCGCGTCTTGAGCAGTCTGTTCTGTACAACATGGAAGGGCTTGACGTGGAAGTGAGACGAACGTACAGGGATATCTGCAGACAAAACAGGGGTTCTTCCGGCGGGGTGTATACATGCCGCTAGACGAGGTGCTCCAGAGTGTAGTTGATGCGGTTCAAAGAAGAACAGGCCTTGGAGAGCAGGATATAATGGATGGGATACGCACTGACAGCACATTTGGAGACGTTTCCTTGTCCTGCCATTCCATTTCCAGACTGGCCAATACGCCGTACATCAAGCTTGCAGACGAATTGTCAGGTGCCCTTGCTGCCAGCTTGTCCAAGATAGCATCAAGTGTCAGAGCGGAAAATGGTTTTGTAAACATCAGGCTATACAAGGAATACCTTATCCGGCGCGTCCTGGATG
>CAZFZC010000079.1:0-1766 GCA_964523155.1 uncultured Methanosarcinales archaeon | reverse complement strand
GGTAAGAGTACTGAAAAAACGGCAAAAGTGCTTGTGGAGTACAGTTCTCCAAACACAGGTAAACCAATGCATGTTGGCCACATCAGAAGCACTGTACTTGGTGATGCAGTTGCAAACATTCTGCAGTTCACTGGATACGATGTCTACAGAATCAATTATTTAGGCGATACTGGCCTGCACCTTGGAAAAATATTGAGCGCTTTTAGGCTTTGGGGCAACAGGGAAAGCCTGATTGATAACCCTGAAGAGGAAATGCTGCGTCTTTACACAAAATTCTGCAGGGAGGAGGAGAAAGACCAGGAGCTTACAAAAAAGGCAAAAAAGGCTCTTTTGGATATTGAGAATGGTGAGACTGACAGCTGTTCTGTGCTAAATTTTCTAAATGCTGCCAGTCTGAAAATTTTTAACAAGGTATATGATAGCCTGAGCATTAGGTTTGACGAAATAACCGGGCAAAGTAACTTCTCATTTAAGGGCAAAGCCATAGTAAAAGAAGCCCTAAAAAAGGGCCTTGCCAGGTATGTTTCAGGGTCTAAAACAGGAAATGCTGAAGAACCCGAATCAGGCGTCCAAGTGCTTCTGGAGGAGTATGGCCTTCCCCCCAAGATAATTCTGCGCAGCGACGGTACTGCGATATACAGTACACAGGATTTGGGTGCAGCCATCCACAGATATGAACAGCACCGTTTTGAAAAGAGCATCTATGTTGTTGCAGACGAACAGTCATTGTACTTCAGGCAGCTTTTTGCCACCCTTGATAAGATGGGCTACCCCTGGGGCAAGAAATGTGTGCACTTAAGCTTTGGGTTAATAAGCATGCCGGACGGCATTCGCATGAGTACAAGAGAAGGGCAAATAATCAGGCTTGAGGACGTTATCAGTAGAGCACAAGAACACGCACTTGGCAGGATAGAAAGCTATCAAATTGGGCCAGATGAAAAAGAGCAAATATCCAAGGCAGTTGGGGTTGGCGCGCTTAAGTATATGATATTGTCAGTGGATCCAAGGAAAAACATAGTTTTCTCCTGGGACAGGGCTTTTGACTACAGGGGCCGGTCCGGACCCTATATCCAGTATACCCACACAAGATGTAAGAGTATATTAGACAAAGCCCCTATTGAGGGCTCTTCATACAACCCAAAAGAGTTATCGGATGCATATTCAGTCTTCATGGTCCGAAAAATTGCCCGGTTTCCAACGATTGTATCCGCTGCCTGTGAAAATCTCAGACCTGACCTAATTGCCCGTTATTCCTATGAGGTTTGCAAAGCATTCAATGATTTTTACTCCAATAAAAGGGTACTCCAATCTCCTGAACAGTCTTCAAGGCTTGCCCTAACAAAGGCCACCCTCAACACAATTTCCAATTCTGCAAAATTGCTGGGGCTCGGTCTTCCCATCCGCATGTAGTGCTAAAAATGCAAAAAATTAATGACAGAAGATACATGCCTGCCTTCGACCACGATAAGCGTGTCATCATGACAGCTCATGAACTCTTCAATATTAATTTCGTGCTCATAAAAAAGGCTTGTAAGATGGCATACTGCACCAGGGACCTGCGCTATTCCTGGGCTGGTGATAGTTATGAGGGACATGCCGGTTCTGCTTTTGTGAATATATTCCCGAAGCCTCTTGGCAATTCCGCGAGTGCTCTCCTCATCGCAGATTATGGTAACATATGCTGTTCCTTCAATAAGGAACACAAGATGATTATGTTTTCTCAGTGCGTTTTCTATCTCCGCGAGCGCCCCGGGATGCACGCCTTT
>CAZFZC010000078.1:2213-5899 GCA_964523155.1 uncultured Methanosarcinales archaeon | reverse complement strand
AATAGTGCCTGACCAGGGCAGCTGGCTCACACACAGGGAATATCCAAGGAAGCTCGGCATGGATGCAACTGTTCTGGCAACTGACAACGGCGTGATAGATACTGCCCGCCTTGCCCGGGCCATGGCCCCGGGCTATTCCTGCCTAATTTACCAGAATCCGGCAGGGTATTTTGCCAGCCAGCCTTCCAGAGAGATATATGAAACTGCACAGGACAAATGCCTTGTTATTGCTGATGTTACCGGCTGCATCGGCGACAGCGCGCTTTGCAACGGCCGGCATGCAGACATTCTTGTGGCAAGCTTTGGCAAAGGCAAGGTTGCCAGCGCGGGCTTTGGCGGGTTTGTGAGCTTTCGGTCCGACCCCGGGACGCTCCAGGGCTTTTGTGAGCCGGAATTTACATCAGCGCAGGCACAAGTACTTAGGAATGCAGTTGCCCGCGCGCCCAAAAGGCTGGCAAAACTCTACGCACTGAGTGAAAAAGTAAAAAATGCCCTCAGGGAATATGACATCTGCCACAGGGACAAAAAGGGAATAAATGTTGTTGTCCGCACGCACAGCGAAGGGGAAATGGAGCAGATTGTAAGGTACTGCACAAAAAATAAATATGAATACACCATATGCCCAAGATACATACGCATACTTAAGAGTGCGGTTTCAATTGAGATAAAGAGGTGTGCAGCATAGAAGAGCCAAAGTCAATGGATGAGGTTGTCTACTATACCAGACGCACAATTGGTGAGAACGGAAAAATCCTTGCATGGGTGCTGCGTATTGACTGCCCCTCCTGTGGAAGGGCCAAGATGGGAAAGCCGGTTGCAAAAGGAAAGGTGCAGAGGCGTGCAAACGAATATGTCTGCCCTGCCTGCGGCCATACTGAAGGAAAGGAAGAGCATGAGCCCAAGCTTTGCGTTGATGTCATATACACCTGCCCTTTCTGCAGTTTTTCAGGCGAAGCCAGGACCGAGTACAAAAGAAAGAGCTTCCAGGGCGTGCCCAGCTATGTT
The DNA here is from genome assembly GCA_964523155.1 of uncultured Methanosarcinales archaeon. Taxonomy (GTDB): domain Archaea; phylum Nanobdellota; class Nanobdellia; order Woesearchaeales; family DSVV01; genus CAYXZQ01. Next base: position 4,894 of record CAZFZC010000078.1, on the reverse strand, counting down.
TTTGTCTGCGCAGGCTGCAGCGAGAAAATAGGCGTTACCAGGAAGATGAAATAGCCTCTCCCAATACTACCCGTGGCACTGTGCCCCGGGTGTTTCGCTTCGCCCGGGACGCAGCAGCAGGCTCCTGTGATACGTTGCCGGAGCAAGCTTTATAAACCAGGCACTTTTTACCTTTGCATGCAAAAAATATTTGTGACCAGTGCCCTCCTGTATGCAAACGGGCCTTTGCACCTGGGACACCTTGTTGAGTACATACAGACTGACATATATGTGCGGTACCTCAGGCTCAGGGGAGAAGACGTGTTGTACTGCTGCGCAGACGACGCACACGGCGCACCAATACAGATAAATGCAATGAAGGCCAATGTAGCGCCGGAGAAGCTTATAAAAAAATTTTTCAGGGAGCACACCCGTGATTTTTCCAGGTTCCAGATCTCCTTTGACAAATATTACACCACCCACAGCGCGGAAAACGAGCAGCTGTCAAAGCATTTCTTTCTGCAGGCGAAAAAGAACAGCCTGATTGAGAAGAGGCCTGTAACGCAGCTTTACTGCAGGACATGCAGGCTGTTTCTTCCGGACAGGTTCGTGCGCGGAACATGTCCAAGGTGCCAGGCCAAGGACCAGTATGGGGATGTGTGCGAGAAGTGCGGCCAGACCTATAAGCCAACAGAGCTTGCAGAGCCAAGGTGCGCTGTCTGCGCAGGCGTGCCTGTTGCCAGGGATACAGAACACTATTTCTTTTTGCTCAGCAAGATGAAGCACAAGCTTGAGAAGTGGCTCAAGTCTAGCGATCTGCAGAAGGAGGTAGTGAACTCTGTTTGGGGCTGGATTAGGGAAGGGCTGTCGGACTGGGACATTTCAAGGAACAGCCCGTATTTCGGGTTCAGGATACCGGGCGATGACGACCTCTACTTTTACGTGTGGTGGGACGCGCCTTTTGGCTACATTGCCAGCCTTGGCAACCTGACAGGAAACGGGGAGGCAGAATGGCAGGGCAGGCGCATAGTGCACGTAATAGGAAAGGACATTATTTATTTTCATTTCCTGTTCTGGCCTGCAGTGCTCATGGCAGCAGGGTACAAACCGCCTGACAAGATTGTTGTCCACGGATTTCTTACTGTAAACGGCGAGAAGATGAGCAAGAGCCGCGGGACGTTCATAACAGCCGAGGAGTTTGCCAGAGAAAACGAGCCTGAGCACCTGCGATACTTTCTTGCAGGCGCGCTTGGCAAAAAGCTTGCAGATGTTGACTTTAACTGGGCGGACTTTAACGCGCGGGTCAACAACGAACTTGTAGCAAACATAGGTAATTTCTGCCACAGAACCGTATCTTTTGCACAGAATTATCTAGGCAGCAGGCTTTGTAGTGTCGGGCCTGTGCCAGAGCTTTTGCTTGTCAGAAAGGAGGCAGATGCATGCGCAAGGGCTTATCAGGAACTAAATACAACAGATGCAGTCAAGCGAATCCTTTCAATCAGCTCAGTGGGCAACAGATTTTTCCAGGACAGCAGACCCTGGGACCTTGTTAAAAAGGACCCTGAGAAGGCACGGCAGGTAATTAGCGTGTGCGCAGAGATTGTCAAGGCAATTGCAGTCACGGCAAAGCCCATTCTGCCTAAGTCAGCAGGGGTTCTTGAGAAGCAGCTTAACCTGCCGGATGTGAACTGGAGAACGCTTGACACGCCCCTTGGAGAGAGGACGCTTTGCAGAGCAGAGCGGCTGTTTGAGAAGGCACAAGACCAGGAGTGTCTGAAGCTAATGATTAGGGCAGGCAGAATTCTAAAAGCAAGGCTGCACCCCGATGCCGGGAAGCTGATTATTCTTGAGGTTGACCTTGGAGGCGAAAAGCGCCAGGTCATTGCCGGCCTGCGGGATTACTACAAAGCCAGGGTTCTTGTCGGCAGGAACATACTTGTGCTCTGCAACCTAAAGCCCGCCGTACTCAGAGGCATGAAAAGCGAAGGCATGCTGCTTGCCGCCCAGAAAGACAGCGTTGTCAAGGTGCTTGAGACAGAGGCAAAGCCAGGTTCAGTTGCCGCATGCAGCAAAATGAGCCTGTGCCCGGGCATGATAACAATAAAGGATTTTGAGAAGCACAACAAGCTCACACTGAAAGGGGGCAGGCTGCATTACAACGGCAGGGAGCTTTCCTGCGGCGGCTTTCCAATCAAAGCAGACATGCCTGACGAGAGCACTGTCAGGTAGATGTCTGGTTGGCTTGCTTTTTGACAATTGCGTCAATCTGCCTGAGGCTTTCGCACGACTTTCTAATGTATACATCGGAAATCCGTTCGCACACTGTATAGTCGCCTGCCTGGACAAAGTTCATATAGCATACATCAGCGGCTGAGTCTGTGCTAATCATATCACAATACATCGGTTTGGAGAATATCTTGGCAACAGCAGCCATGCATTCGTTTCGCGGGCGTTCCTCGTTGACTGAATTGCAGAGCCGCAGGCTTTCATCCTCGCTGTAGTTGCCTAGGCTGCGCACGCGCTCAAGTATCGCATCGTTGTCAGGAAGGGTTGCTTCGCAGGGTGGGCATGGCCCTCCGCAGTCAATGCCTGTTTCACCCTGGTTCTGTATGCTGTCAGAGCACGACGGGCTGGTTTGGCATGGTGCGCATGGCCCTCCGCAGTCAATGCCTGTTTCACCCTGGTTCTGTATGCTGTCAGAG
>CAZFZC010000078.1:0-2113 GCA_964523155.1 uncultured Methanosarcinales archaeon | reverse complement strand
CACGAACCGGCTGCATCATCCCGGGCAACCCAAAAATCAAAGCTTGATACAGCAATATCCTCGCCGTATTTTGCCCTGCCCTCAAGCCTGTAGCGGCCCGGCTCTGCATCAGCAGGCACTTCGAGAAATCTCTCTGCCTGCGCAGGCTCCCCAACCATCAGCGTTTCGCTCTCAGTCAGTATCAGCCTGCCGATCTCCAGGTTGTACATCCTGTACTCCAGGACAATATCATACTTGTTAAGAGTACCCATGTTGATGAAGTGGTTTGCGAAATAGAGGCGCGTGCCAGCCCGGGCGCTTCGCTCATCAGCCTCAATCTTGTAGTCCATGAGCTTTGAGGGGCTTGCAGATGAAATCCAGAAAAATGAGATAAGGCCAATGAGCGCAAACAGCATGGCGGCTGCAATCAGCAGAAATGTCCTGTCGCCAATGTCCCATGTGTGGTGCACATGGTGCCTCTGCACCTGGCTCATTGCCTCATTCAGCCGGGCCTCGGCCACATTGCTCTGCATCAGGCTTTTTCTTATGGCACCCATGCTGTAGCCTTCCTTCTCCTTCTCGCGGATGTAGGATACAATCCTGTCGTCCGGCCTGCGGCTGTAAAAAAAACGCCTGAAAAAACCAGGGTTTTTTAGCCTGTCGATAGCCTTGTCAATGTCCTGCCTGCTGTATCCGTACTGTACAAGAAATGCAGTTATCTGCTGCCTGGAATAGCCGTGCTGCAGCTGTTCTTTTATGTATTTATTAAGGCTGAACCCACCCATCAGAAAATTCATGGCAGCATGGGTTTATAAATATTGCCCTGGTGACAACAACAAGCTTTAAATATTGCCACCCAATTAGCACAAAAACCATTATTTTTGGCGTATAAGGTTTTTATGATGGCTAAAGCTAAGAAAACAGACAAAGACTCCTCAAAATGGAAAAAGAAGAAATGGATGCCCATAATAGGCCCTGAAATATTCAACAAGGCTGTTTTGGGCGAAACAAGCGTTTATGAGCCCTCCAAAGCAGTAGGGAAGCCTGTGCAGGTCAATCTCATGAGTTTAACCGGCGAATCCAGGAACCAGAACGTAAATATCAGGTTTCGGGTGCACAAGGTTGCAGAGGGTAATGCGCTGGCTGAAATGACTGGCTATGTGCTCTCAGCATCCCACATAAAGCGGATTGTGCGAAGGCGCCAGAGCAGGGTGGATGCCACAGTCCAGATTACCACAAAGGATGGCAGAAAGCTTGCCATAAAGCCAATGATAGTCACGCGCAGCAAGGCAACCCGCAGTGCAATGTCCGCACTCAGAAACCAGGCGGCTCTGGAACTCGGAAAGGCGGCAGAGTCCCTGACATACAATGAGCTGTGCAGGGGCATTATAGGATACAGGCTGCAGTCCGAAATGCGCAGGCAAATGTCCAAGATAAGCCCGCTGAAGGTATTTGAAATCAAGAAAATGGCGCTGGTGGCCTGACGCTTATGCCCCACATAAAGCTTGACAGGAAGAAATGCAACCTCTGCGGAACCTGCATTGACATCTGCCCCATGGGGGTTTTTGAGAAGGATGAGAAGGAAGTCAGGGTGCAAAAAGCAGAAGAGTGCATCGGCTGCAGGGCCTGTGAGGCGCAGTGCGAGCAGCAGGCAATCAAAGTCACAGACTGATTCTTGTGTTGTTGCCCGGGGTGCCGAGGCACTGATATACAGGCAGGGAGACACCATTATCAAGTGGCGCAGAAGCAAGGGCTACAGGATAAGGGAGATTGACTCTATCCTGATCCGAAGAAGAACCAGACGTGAGGCAAAAATCCTTAGGAGCCTGCCGGTGCCAGGTCCAAAGCTTATTGCAGCAGACGAGGACCAAGGCACAATCTGCATGACCTATGTCCCGGGACCGAGGCTTTGCTCTGTTCTTGAAAAGACAGACTGGCGCAGAATAATCAGGGAGGTTGCAGGAATAGTCGCCAGGTTGCATTCCCTGGGCATAATACACAGCGACCTGACGACGTCGAACATGATACTGTCGGACAAGGCGCACGGCAGGGTGTATCTTATTGACTGGGGCCAGTCCTTTCATTCTGAAAAAGCAGAGGACAAGGCTGTTGACCTGCACCTCTTCTGCCAGGC